>NC_014732.1 GCF_000172995.2 Halogeometricum borinquense DSM 11551 | reverse complement strand
ATACAGGAGCAAGAACACACTTGGTTATGCGTCGGTGAACGTCCGACAGCATGCGTCAGTGAACGCCCGACAGCAGAGGTTTCGCCGCAGATCTGTCTTTCGAGGCTGCCGGATTAGCTCGATTCGACCGATGAGACTGTGTTCTGTGCGTCCGAATCGCCACCTTCTGTCACGTCCATCCAGAGCGTGACGTGCCGGTACGACGACTCGATGGTGGGGTTCTCCGGGGCGTCACCTTTGTAGACGAGGTAGGTGAGTCGAAGGTTTTCGCCCGGGATACTGGGTGCGACTTCGTGCGTCAACTGCCACCGGTCGCCCGTTTCGACCGTCTCCGAGAAGCGGTCGATTTCGCTGGTGGCGGTCACCTCCCCGTTCGATTCGACCCGTTGCAGTTGGGCGACGACGGTGTATCTTGTCGTCTCCTGTTCGTAGTTTTCGACGAGGAGAACGAGTTCGCCGCTCTCCCCGACAGTAAGGTTCTGTGGATAGTCTGAGGCGACCAACGACCCGTCGTCTGCCTCGGTCAGGAGCGATGCCTGTGTGTACGAGGCGCTAGCCACGCTAGCTGGCGACACGAGTGCGAACGTGACGACGACGGTTGCGACGACGACCGCTCCGACGAGGGCGACGTTGAGAACGTTGTCCCAGTTGGACCGGTCGTGTGCAGCGTTTCGATATGCAGCGACTGTCCCAATCGGAACCACGTACCGCGTCTCCGCGGCGGTTCGTAGACGCCGGACGCCACCGAGCAGTGCGGCGACGATAGCGAATCCGCCACAGGCGGCGGCGACGTTCGGTGCGAGAAACTCGACCCCGCTGACTTCGAGCGACCACGCGAAGAGTGGGACGAGCGCGACACTCAGTCCGATACTCAACGCGGCGCGTTCGAGAAACGGGACTCCCGCGTGTTTGGTATTATTTCCCACGAAGGCAGACGGTACGTCGCCTACGCTGAGACGAGTCTCCTTCGTGGCGGGGAACACGAGCGTCGTCAACGCGTAACCCGGAAGGAACAGGACGAGTATCCCGGCGAGGGCCGCTCTCGCGGTTACCGGTGGCAGATTCAGGACGGCGAGGATTGCACCTGCAGTGAGTGCGATGGTGGCGACGGTGTCTGCGTAGACAGCACGGTTACTCACGGCTGATCACTCCGGGTGCATCACTCCGAACGCGAAGTATGACACTTGCGTGCGTTGGGAGGTTCATGAGGCTCTCGCCGGTTGTCTCTTCGGTACGCGCTTTGTTATGGCCGGAGTAATTGTTCGCCGCCATCTGAGTATGTATATCATGCTACTACCACACACACATTCTCCTCGACGTGGCATTCAGTTCCGTTTGAGTGACATTTACAGTACGAATTCACTAGCACTGACTCCTGTGGGGTCTTGATGGTCGGGTTAAATGGCGGCTTCAGACGACGGTGCTGTCTTCGCAGCACCCGCCTTCATGACTCAACTACCGGGTGCTTCGCCGTCAGGGTATTGTGCACGAACTAACGAATAGACTTCGTGCGAAATACTGGTGAAGACGACCATGAGTCACCCCTGCTCTCTCGAAACCGCCGAACGAAGCCTCGAATGGGCACGAGAGCGAGACTACGCCGGATACGACCCGTACGACGGACTTAACAGTCCGATTCTCTCGTCAGTTGCGACAAACTGGTTCACCCGACTCGTTGCTATCCATGGCGTCAACAAGTCGCCCGTGAATCTTCGCCCGCTGCTCGGTATCGAACCGGAACGCAACCCGAAAGGAATCGGACTGTTCGCCTCCGCGTGTCTCCGACTGTACGAAGCGACGGGAAAGGAAACCTATCTCACCGAAGCAGAGCAACTTCTGGGGTGGCTAACGGAGCAAACGTCGCCGGTCACGGACCGAAACGCGTGGGGATACAACTTCGACTGGCAGAACGCCCGTCGGTTTTTCCTCCCCGCGTATCATCCGTCTATCGTCGTCACCGTATTTTGTGCCCGCGCGTTTCTCGAACACCACGAACTGACCGGGGCCGCGTGGTCGCTGGAAGTAGCCGAAGACGCTGCCGCGTACATTCGAGAAGAGATCAACGTCGTGACCGTCGATGGCTTTGACGCCTACACCTACACGCCGTACGACGAGTTCGTCGTGATCAACGCGAACGCCCTCGCGGCCGCGTTCTTCCTCCGCTTGTCCGATCATACCGACGACGACGCCTCACCGACTTACACTGACGACGAATCTCTGTCCGGCCGTGCGACCGAACTGTTCGAGTTTGTTCTCCACGCACAGGACGACAGCGGCGCGTGGTACTACTCTATGCCCGCCTCGGACTCCCACCTCAGCCACGACAACTTCCACACGGGATTCGTCTTAGAGAGCCTCCACGAATACGCCACGAGCGACCTCGGGAACGACCGCGCCCGCAAAGCGTACGAGGACGGGCTAGAGTTCTACGTCCGCGAACTGTTCGAGGCGGACGGCGCACCCAAGTTCGAGTCCGATACGTCAAAACCGTACGACGCACACGCGTCCGCGCAAGCACTCATCACTCTCATCCAGTCCGATGACTCGGACGCGAACGAGGTGGCTGCCCGAGTCTACGACTGGTCGATAGCGAATCTCTACGACTCCGAGGGCTATTTCTACCGTCGTATCGGTCGTTTCTTCGACGACGAGACGCCGTACATTCGCTGGAGCCAAGGCTGGATGACGCTCGCACTCGCCACGCTAGCGCGTGCGCAAGCCGTCCACGATGAGACACCCGAATTTACGGACCGGATCGGGGTCCCAGCAGAAGAGTGAGCCGTATCGGCCGTATCTTTTTATTTCACAGAGCAACCAGTCCCGGTAGATGTCCGTTCCACGCCGCGTCGCCGACCCGCGATTTGCCCTTCCCACACTGCGGGCTGACCTTCCTGCGCTCGTGGACGCGCGGCGCGACGAGACCACGCTTGACGAACGGACAGCGGCAGTCAAACGAGCGTGGCGGGACAGTGACGCACGTCAAAGAGCTATCTGCGACGCGTTGGGTCTCACGGACGGCGACGTTACCGTCGAGACGGTTTCCCCCGGTGCCCTCGACGCGAACGGTCGAGAGTCCGCCGCACGAACGCTCGTGTGCCGACTCGACGGAACGAACCGATGGGGCGTCCTCACCGACGGGCGCTACTGGCGACTGTACGGCGGCGGCGACCCGGACGAACAACGGTATCACGAACTCGACCTACGAACGCTCGCCGCGGCGGCACCGGCGTTTGACGGTGACTACGAGGGACTGGATACGGCGTCACATCCTGCTAACGCCGACTCACCGCTCCGTCACTTCGTCGCACTGTTCGCACACGAGGCGTTCGAAGGCGGCGAATCACACGACGACTCTCAGTCGTTCCTCGACGCACTTGCATCGGCGGACGCGACGCGTCGAGCATCCGTTCGTGAGTCGCTCTGTGACGGCTTCGTTACGGCCGTCGGAGCGATCTGCGACTCCACCAACTGTCCGTCATCCGACGCCCCGGCTGCTCTCGTCTTCCGTCTCGCCTTCGATTTATTCGCTGCCGACCGAACTGGTTCGTCGCTATTCTCCGACCGCCCCGACGCGCTCCATGCCGTTCGTGACACACTCGTGGCCGACGCACGGGCGGCAGATGGCCCGACAGAAGCGATAGTGCTCGACGCTACGGAGCGTACGATCCTCCGTGAGTGGGCCGCCCACGCCGCTGACTCGACGCTCGGCGGTCCATTTGTCTCTGATTGGACGACCCAATCATCGAGCGACGCTGACCAAACTGCTCCCGAACGAACTACTCCTGATCGAACTGCTCCCGAACAAAGCGATTCCGAACGAACCGACCCCACACGAACCGAGACTGAGCGAACCGCCACGGAGCGACCGTGCCTCGATGTCTCGTCTATCGACGACGGGACGCTGGAATACGTCTGTGCGCTTCTCACGACCGTCTCTTGTGATGATACGTGGTATAGCGTCGATTACCGAACTGTAGACGTTCGGCTGCTTGCGGACGCTCACGAACGACTCCTCGAAACCGCGTTCGACGATCCGTCGGCCGCGGAGACGACGCGACGGAAGACCAACGGGTCGTTCTATACTCCGGAGTCGGTCGTCACATACCTCGCAGCGCAGACGGCTGGGTCACTCGTCCGGGACGCCCGGACTGCCGCGTCGGACGAATCGGCAACGAACGTCGCCGCCGACGTTCGGACACGTCTTCTCAGCAGGCGAGTTGTGGACCCCGCGATGGGTGGTGGAACGCTCCTCGTTGCCGTCGCGCGACGACTCGCGTCCGGAATTCGGCGGGCCGCTCGTCACGCAGATGCGCCGGTCGAATCGTTCGCGTCGATCCGCCGAGCGGTTGTCTCGCAATGTCTCTACGGCGTTGACCGTAATCCCGCTGCAACGACGGTCGCACGTCTGGTCTGTCTCGCGGAGACGCTTGGTCCCGGCACAAGCGTCGAGACACTCCCCACGCTCGCTGACCACTTGCGATGCGGTGACGCGTTGCTCGGTCCCGGTCCCGATCCGACCCGAAACGATTCGTTAGCAACTCCCCGAAACGATGCACTGCCGGGAGCGATTCGGTGGCAAGAGGCGTTCTCGGGCGTGTTTGACTCCGAGAACAGCGGACGCGGTGGTGTCGGATTCGACGCCGTCGTCGGCAATCCGCCGTGGAAGGGAACGGCCGGACGGGCAGACATCAGCGCGCGTATCGACGGCGATACGTCGGCGTATCTCAGGAAAGCGTTCGACTCCACCAATGGTCCGCAACCGAACCTCTATGCGGCCTTCCTCGAACGTGCGTGTCGTCTCGCACCCGACGGCTACGTGGCGTTCGTCGTCCCTGACGCGTTGCTCGTTCGCCTTTCCGTTGCGTCCGCGCGCCGATTCCTCCTCGATTCGGGCGGTCTCACGCACCTCCTTCGAATCGGGAACGTCTTCGCCGACGCAAACGAGGGTGCCGCTATCGTCGTCTGCGGCCCGGAGGCGGGCCCGCCGGATGAGACGGGTTCGGGTGATGCAATCCGGACGTGGTTTGGTAACGCCGACGCGTTCGCCACGACGGTCGCAGACGGGTCGTTCGAGTACAGCAGTCTCCGACGAGAAACCGTGGAGAACGAGGAGTACGCACGCTTTCAACTCCTGCGCGACGACGTTGCGGACGGAATCTTTCGCAAACTCGAGCGCTTCGAACCGTTCGAGGCTGTGGGAACCGTCGCACGCGGCGAGGAGTTCGGTAAATCCGACGAGCGCGTTCGGCAGACACCCGCGGCAGGGATGCGGCGTCTCGTCCCCGGATCGGCCGTTCGGCGCTACGCGCTTTCCGCCCGCAAGATACGCTATGTTCCCGAGGTAGCGGTGTCGAAGACCGTGTACGACCCGCCGAAGTTGCTCTGCCGACAGACTGGCCGGTTTCTCGTCGGAACACTTGACACTGAGGGCGTCGCCAACCTGAAATCGGTGTACGATGCTCACGTACGACCCCGCGTAGACGACGGGGCTGATGACGATGACAGCGTAGCCGACAGGGCTGGCAACCATGACAGCGTAGACGACGGGGCTGATGCCGATGCCGCGGACGAGGAACGCTTGTTGTTACATCTCCTCGGCTTGTTGAACTCCGCCGTCTACAACTACTACCACTACGTCCGCCGGAACGCCTACCCGGCGGAGTTTCCGCAGAACAACCAACGGAACTACGAGACGCTTCCCGTCTGGGCTGGGTCGGTGGACGACGAACTCGTCGAACTCGTCGAACGACGACTCGAAATCGGGCGCGAACGGGCGTCACTCGACACCGATATCGAATCTGTCGTCGGCTTCGACGAGGCGTCTGTGCCCCTGAAACAGTTTGGTCCCGAAGTCGTTGACAGCGGTCTCTCGCGGTCGCACCGCGGTGAAACGCCCGGCCTCCGGATCGGATCTTTCTCCGTACAAGAAGAACGGGCGGCGTTTACGGTTCGGATGCGATACGAGACGGATGACGGATACGAGGCGAGTAACGGAGACGAAACGCGAGCCGTGTTACGATTCGACGCGCTGACGCCGCGAGACTTCCTCGTGGTCTCAACGTGGCTTCGAGCGGTCGGCGCGACGACGGTGACGAACCGGCGGGCGTGCGGACTGCGGCCGGTCGGCCGGAGTTCGCAGACGACGCCCGTAGAACGACTCCGCGAACTCCGCGTTCCGGATCCGGAGACGCACGCGGAGGCGCTAGCGAGGTACGCACGAAACTGCCGGCGTGCGTCCGAACTTGACCGTCACGCCGAGTCAGTGGACGACAGAATCGACGCACGAGTCGCCGAATTGTGTGAGTTGACCGATGCTGAACGAACGCGTGTGCGCGAGACGATGGCCGCACTTCCCGGATGGGAATCGATTCGCCAGCCGTCAAGATAGTCCTTCGCGCACGTGGAGTCACAACTCGAAACTTGGCTCCGGTCAGTCGGCCGCGACACTAGAGTGTGAGTTGACGTTGATATCCCACCGCTCGTTGATAGTGACTTCGCAGCCGTCAAGCGTGAAACTCACGCGCCCCTCTGTCATCGACCGCTTGTCCGGCATCCCGACGAACAGCTGTTTGACAGCGTCTACGTCGATGATGTCGTGTAGTCGGTCATCGATATCCAGCGGTTCGACGCCTTTCGCATCTGCGACTGCTGTTATGATTCTCCAATCAAGATCCTCGTGCCCCACCTTCGAGTCACCGCTTCCCCCGTGCTTCATAGTTGTGCAAAGGAGCTGACGAAATAAGTCAGTTGCAACTATCGATCTAGTGTTTGATATATGACTATACTATACTCATAGTGTTCTCCGCTCAGTCGTTCACGGATCGAAACTTTGTGAGTTCGACGGGAAACACCTGCTACTGTCGGGACCTCAGTGTACCGTCTGGCATCAGTCTGCTAATAGGTTATCGAATAGCTTCTGCTCTGCGACACGTAAGTGGCGTGAGAACGTTGGCTGTGCGATGTCGAGTGACGTTGCGATTTCGCTGGCCGTTCGTTCGCGGGGCCACGCGAAGTATCCCGAGAAGTAGGCGGTTCGGAGCGCCTCGAACTGCCGGTCAGTCAGTGATTTGCGGAGGCGAGCGCGGAACGATTGCTGCGTCTCGATAGACCGTTCTCGAGTTCGCTTGGCGTTCAGCTCGGTACCGGGATACCACTCTCGAAGGTATTCGACGAACTTCCGTATCTCGGATCCGGACGGAAGTTCGATGACGACAGTGAGTGCGTCCGGTCGCGCTGTCAGCGTCCGGGCTACGGCACCGAAATCAGCCAGTCGAGACGGAAGCGCCTCGGCGGCCAGTTGTACTTCGACTACCGTCTCGTTCTCGCGTGCGGCAATCTCTCGAACCTGTTCGATCACTGTTAACGACGAGAGAATCTCCGCGTTTCGAGTCGTGTCCGACTCCGAAACCGTGAGATAGAGTAACGCCGAACCGCTCGTCTGCTGGACGCTTCCCTCAAGTTGAACTGTGGCATCGAGCGCCTGCGCTATGCGGAGCAGCGGTTCATTCTGGCTGGTGATGTGAACGTCGAGCTCGACGAACGACTCCGTGTGAAGCGACTCTTTGGCCTCCGCCCCGTTGATGGCGTTCGCCGTCGTGACGCCGAGTTCTTCGAACATGAGTCGCATCTGTTTGTCGAAGGCGTTCGGTTCCGTCGCGTAGATGGTCAGGGTTCCGTAGCTGAACTCGTTGTACGTCAATGGAACGCTGGCAACGGACGCGAACCCTCTATCGAGGGCGTCGCGTCGCCATTGGTGTGCTTGAATCTCCTGTCCCACGTTGTCCACAACTGTCGTTTCGTGGGTTCGGGTTGTCACCACACTCGGTTCCGTTCGGAACTCCGCAGGCGACTCGCTTAGGCAGTCGAGATACCCGCGCTCGGCGCCCGCCCACGCGCGTGAACCAATTGCTTCGTCCACCCGGTCGTAGGCGCCGACCCACGCGAACGCGATTGCTGGTCCCTCGACGAGTCGTTCGCAGACGGCGCGCTCTATCTCCTCGCGTGAGTCGGCTTCGACGAGGACGCGATTGACCTCTCGGAGCAGTTCGTTAAACCGGTTCAGATTCATCAACTCCTCGTTTCGCCGCGCCAACTCGCCCCTGCGACGCTTCAGTTCGATAGACCGAGTGACACGATCAAGTGCGGCCTCCGCGTTTGCGGCCAAGAGGTGTGTCAGGGTGGACTGATTCCGGGGGGCGTTCTCTCCGGACGACGATGTGGCGAGAACACCGTGTTCACCGAGCGGAATAGCGACGCTCTCTCCGTTCGACGCGTCCGAATCTACGGCTTCGAGTCGGTCCCAGCGGTCGAGCGTCTGTTCGTCAGTTCTGAGGTGGACGGACTCACACTCGACGAAGCACGTCCAGAGCACGCCGTCACCGGGGCCGATAGACGGCGGTGATCCCGTTCCTTCCCACGCGACCGGTCGGAGTTCACCGACCGATTCGTCGTAGAGGAAGACGACAACCGATTCCAGTTCGAGAATCTGTGTGGCTGTGTTGAGAACCCTCTCACCGACTGCCGGCTTTGTCTGAGAATTGAACAGTTCGTGTGCCGAGCTGTTGAGCGCTGTCAGCGTCTGCTCGTACTGTCTTCGGTCACTGATATCGCGGATGACACCCACCGTTCCGTGAGTTCCGTCATTAAACCGAAGTGCAGAAAACCGCGTTTCGACAGGCAGTCTACTGCCGTCTGCGGTCTCCAGTTCTACGTCGAGACGACCGTCAGACAGTTCGCCCGTGAGTATCCGCTGGATGATCGCGCTCGCTTCGATGATCACCGACTCGTCAGCAAGCATCGTCGCGTGTTCGCCGACGAGCGTTTCTCGGTCGTAGCCGGTCATCTCCAAGACGGCTTCGTTGACCGCCGCGATCTGGAAGTTCTCGTCTAAGATGTAGATTCCGTCGTCGATCGTTTCGAGGATTCGTTTGTACCGGTCGAGTGCTCTCTCCGTCTCCGTGCGTTCGCTCACGTCTCGATAGCGCAGTGCGAGGCCGTCGCGCAACGGAACCGCGTTCACGGCGACCCGTCGTCCATCCCGAAAGGTCACCTCGAATTCCGCGTCATCACCGGTTAGTACCGCACGCCAACATCGGTCTGCCGTCGTGCGTGTATTCGGACAGGTGGCCCAGAGATTTTCGCCGTCGAGTGTCGGGTCCGCACCAAAGAACTCACAAAACGCCGCCGTCGCTTCTACGACACGCCACTGCCGGTCGAGGACGCACGCGGCATCGTTGAATCCGGCGGCGACGTCGGTGACGTCTGTCGTGGTAACGCTGTCGTCGGTTGATGCCCTGCTGAGTCCTGTAACCCACGCGAGTCGATCTGAAAGGGCTTCGGTCGAGAACAGGACGGATGTTGCGCCAGCGCTGTACGCGCGCGAGATGACGTCGTTGTCGGCGGTCGAGAGGACAACCACGACCGGGGCCTGTCCGTCGGGCGTAGCTGAGACAACATCGACGCTCGTACAGACGATACAATCGACCTCGGTTACCGGAGACGCGCTCTCCTCGTCGGACGACTGTACCGAAATTCTGTCGTCGCACCGCAAATCCTCTCGAACGTCGGCCGCGTGCGGTCCGTCACCAAGGAGATGGACCTCCACTGCTGCCGACTGTGATGTAGCCGACTCGGCGGTCATTGCTCTTAGTACTATTTCTCTGACAATAAGTGGTTGTGTCAACTAATAATACATTGTCCATAGCTTGTTACTACATAAAACAAACACCCGTATCCATATTCTGAAGATTGTCTGTGGTTGCTGAATCTCTTGAAAAATTTCAAAATCTGTCAGGAAGATTAATATATTAGTAATTAGTTAATTTAGGTATGCCGGGGAGAATATCACGCCACCAATCCGCTGGGGACCTTGGGGGGGACTATGCAGGATGTATCGAATCGGTTCACAAAACCGAACTGCCGCAATCAATCATCGAATTATCTGCGGAGTACGACCGATGCGTCGGAACGAGAGACGAATTCTTGTGGAAATGGATTCACGGCTTGTTCGACGCGTTCACGCTTCCGTGCGTTCCGTCTTCCGTTTTGGACGAGGTTACAACGACGAAGACGGTGTTTACGATGTACATCACTGCTCTCGATGACTTGACGGACCACCTCGGTGACGAGGCAACGTTCGAACAGGCGCGACGCCTCCCGCACGCGCCGGAGTCAGTTCGGTACGATGCGCCGGGCGTCGATACTGATATTTTGCGGTTCGCCGAGACGCTCTGGAACCGCGTTACGGACAGATTAACGGCCGCTCCACGCTACGAAGAGCATCTGGACGTGTTCATTTTCGACGTTCGACAGGCCCTCAACGCGATGGAGTACGCACGCGTCCTCAACGACAACCAGGAGATTGCCAATCTCGCGGAGTCTCGGCACCACGGTCCGTTCAACATGGTGATGTTCCCGTATGCGGGCATCGATCTGATGTGGACGCCGTCGTTCGACCGACAGGAACTCGGGCAACTGCGGAGTTTGCTTTTGGACCTGCAGCGGATGGCCCGCATCGGCAACTGGATCACGACGTGGAAACGAGAACTGTACGAAGACGACTACACTGCTGGCGTCGTCGTCGAAGCGCTCGAACGTGGTCTCATCACGGTTGACGACGACCCAGAACGTGCGATAGCGCGTATCGACGAAAGCGGAATCGTAGCGCAGTTTGAGTTGGAGTGGGAGACTCGATACGCTGATGCGATGAGTAGAGAATACGATATCGAGAGCTTCGACGTTCGCCGTCTCGTTGACGGGATGCGTACGGTGATGGAATACCACGTCGCAAGTTACGGACAGAAGTAACGAGGCGACCGTTTTCGCGTGTTCACCGTCTGATTCACGCGAGCCACACGTTCAGTCGGCTTCGAAGTCAGTCGTGAGGACGAGTTTTCCTCGGACGTGGCCGCGTTGGCTCGCTCTGTGGGCAGCGTGCGCCTCTGAAAGCGGCCACGCGTCGCTGACGGTCACACTGAGGTGACCGTTCTCGACGAGCGTTCGTATCTCCGAGAGCGCCGCTGCGTCCGGTTCGACGCTGAACCAGTCAATCGATGCGTTCCGTTCGTTGCGGGCGTTCGTGACCACGTTCTGAGACGGTGGTTTCGGAAGGGTGACGATGCGACCCCCGTGTGTTATCACGTCTATCGACTGTTCGAGTGTTTCGCCGCCGACGGCATCGAGGATGACATCGATGTCGGAGAGTTCGTCCTCGAACGACTGGTTCCGGTAATCGACGAACTCGTCAACGCCCAACTCTCGGAGGAAGCCCTCGTTGCGTGCGGATGCTGTTCCGATCACGGACGCACCGGCGTGCGACGCCAACTGCACCGCGATGTGGCCGACGCCTCCGGCGGCGGCGTGGACGAGGACACGCTGTCCGGATCGTACGTCGCCAACTTCGAAGAGCGCGCGTCGAGCGGTCAGCGCGACCATCGGGATGGCGGCGGCCTCCTCGTGGGTGAGCGCGTCCGATTTTAGCACAACGTCCTCAGCCGGAACGGTTGCGTATTCGGCGTAGGCGTTTCCGGGGTCCGGCATCCCCACGAGTCCGAAGACTTCGTCACCGGGGGCGAACGCCGAGACGGACGTCCCGACGTCAGCTACGACACCGGACAGGTCCCACCCCGGGACGTACGGAAGCGACGGATCGAGTGCGTTGTCTGCGTACCCCTCCCGAACCATCCAGTCGATGGGATTCACTCCTGCGGCGTGTACCCGCACGAGGAGTTCGTCGGCGGCCGGTTCCGGACGTGGTATATCTTCGTGAGTCAGCACATCCGCGTCGCCGTATTCGTGTACGCGAATCGCGTTCATCCTAACTGTCTCCCTGTTTGGCTTCCGCGACAGCTATCGGTTGGACACTTCCCTTCGGGTACTGAGCCACGCCAGCGTATTCGACGAGTTCTCGCCCCAGTTGTCGAGTCCGCTCAGCGATGGTTTCGTCTGTAATGCCGTCCGCAGTCACGATTGTGTGTGAGTCCGGAATCGCAACCGCTGTCGGCACCGTCCACGCGTGCAACGTCCGAACGACGTGTCGAAGATGGACGATTGCGGTTCCCGGAAATCTGCCGGCAGCGACTTCGAGGAGTCCGACAGTCGTTTCTGCGAACTCGTCGCGTCCGCAGTAATCGAGCGCGTTTTTGAGCGTTCCCGAGTACGACCTGTGGTAGCGGGTCTCGTTGGGTCGGTGCATCACGAAACGTTACGGGACCGTGCCACAAAATATTTCGATGAAATGATGTTTTGTAGGATAGCCTGCCAAACTGCATTTTTGTAGTTTACTCGACAGGATCTCGATTGACCACCACAGCTATAACGCACTCTACACTATATTCACTATATGGCGAATATAGAAAACAAAAATCCGGGTGAACACGACGGGCAATCAGCAAGAATGCCACGTAGCGGCGTTCTCGGACTCTGGGACCGTCTCGTCGGGCCGGATGCGACGCGCGGCGAACACGGTCTGGTACTGGCGTACGCGCTCTCGTTCGCCGTTGGACTGCTGGCGTACGTGCGGATTCAGTCACTCGGCTGGAGCCTCGTCCAACAAGCTGTCGTCGCGGTGTTCGCACTCGACATCGCGGGGGGAATCGTCGCCAATACAACCGACGCAGGCGCGCGGTGGTGGCACCGGTCGTCACAGGGACCGTGGGATCATTTCGGCTTCGTGTCGGCTCATCTCCACCCGTTCGTCTTGGCGGTCCTCTTCGAGACTGTCACGTGGTACGAAAGTGCCCTTATTTACGGGTTTCTCATTGTGAGCGCCGCTCTCGTACTTCTGAGCCCGCACCGATTCCGTCGGCCTGTCGGCATGCTTCTCGTCTCGGTTGGTGTCCTCGTCGGACTCATGCTCGTCTCTGTGGAACCCGGTCTAGAGTGGTTCGCGCCGTTCCTCTACCTCAAACTCGTCGGCGGCCATCTCACAAGTGGGTGAGAACCGGAGGAATCGGGAGTAGGAATTCAGTCGAGGACCGGCGAAGCGCCGTCAGTCGTCGCGGGTGGCGGTGTCTCGGTTCCGAAACTCGGAGATATACGCGAGAAGTTCGTCGATGGGAACCTCGGTGAAGAATTCGAGGACGCGTTCTGACTGTCGGTAGAGCTGCTGGAGTTGTTCGATTCGCTCTTCGGCACGCTTCGTCTCCTCTGTCTCCGGCGCCTCTTCGAGCGTCTCCTGTGCGTTCTCCAGTGCTCGTCGCATGATACGTATCTCTCGGCGACCCTCCCGTTCGAACAGTTCCGTGAGAACAGTCCAGAAATCCGTTTCGGCTTCGAAGTATACCTTCCGGCCCTCGCCGGGTGCCGACCGTCTGTGGACGAGGTGATACCGTTCGAGCGTTCCCATCGCGTTGCTCACCGTGGACTTCGCGTATCCTGTCTCCTCGGCTAATTCGTCGAGAGATTTGGGTCCACCTGCGAAGTAGAGGAATCCGTACACTCGCCCATAACTTCTGTTGAGTCCGTACAGTTCCGCCGTCCGAGCCATCGCGTCGGCAATTTCGGTTCGTGCCTCGTCGTACGCCTCTTCCGTCATTACCCGACCGTTCGCACCAGCACGTTAATACACTGACGACACAATATTCACTATATGCAAAATATAGAAAATACCTTGGAGGAGAATCCGACGCGGGTGTTGGTCGCCGGTGCAACCGGCTATCTCGGCCGATACGCGGTTTGCGCCTTCAAACGTCGCGGCTGCTGGGTGCGGGCGCTTTCGCGGCCGCAATCGGTCGAAAAACTCTCTACACCAGGTCGGTTTCTCGAACCGGCGGTGCGGTCGGACATCGACGACCTCTTCGTCGGCACGGCTACGGATTCGGACACGCTCGACGGTTTGTGCGATGGAATTGACGTGGTCTTTTCGTCGCTCGGTGTGACTCGCCAGCAGGCGAGTCACTGGGAGGTTGATTACGGGGCGAACCGAACCCTTCTCGACTTAGCGCTCGATGCAGGCGTCGAGCGATTCGTGTTCGTTTCGGTGTTCGCCCCGGAACTTTGGGGATCGCTCGTGGAACCGCGAGAGCAGTTCGTAGATGAGTTATACGACGCCGAAATCTCGCAGACGGTCGTTCGACCGACCGGGTACTTCTCGGATATGACCGAGTTTTTCGAGATGGCCCGCCGGGCGCGAGTATTCCTCGTCGGTGACGGGAACGCGCGTATCAACCCTATTCACGGTGCGGACCTTGCTGCAGCGTGCGCCGATGCGGTCTCTGACGACCGTGAGGAGTTCGCTGTGGGCGGCCCGGAGACGTTTACGTACGACGAGATTGCGGCGCTTGCGTCTCGTACGCTCGACGGACGGGTGAAGACTACACACGTTCCGAAACCGCTTGCCAAGGCTGCACTCGCAGTTGTTCGGCCGTTCAATTCCCGCTACTACGCGCTCGGAAACGCGTTCACGCGCATTCTGTCCACTGACGTTGTCGCTCCCGAAACTGGTTCCCATACACTTAGACCACTACGAGCGTCTCGCCAGTCGCCGATATTCAAACTGAGTTCCTTTCTATCTTGTTAAAAAGAACGAGTGACGACGCGCCCTGACGCGTTGGTACCTCTCTGATGTGTTGGTTATTCCGACCGTAACGCCATCTTGATGTCGAGGGTGTCTGTTTCGATGTCAGCGTTCTGGCCGTCGAATTCGAGGTCGAGGTCGGGGTCGTCACTCTCTAGGTCGAGGGTTGGATTCTCGTACTCGACGTCGAAGTTGTCCGTCTCGATCTCTATTTCGCCATCCGATTCGATGTCGATCTCGAAGTCTCTGCTGTCGATCTCGACGTGGCCTCTGAAGATCTCGATGTCGAAGCTGTCGCCTTCGATCTCCACGCTGTCACCGTGGCTCTCGATTTCGAGGTCACTGTCGTGGCTCTCGACCTCCCATCTGCCGTCTCTGAACTCGATGTCGAAGTCGTCGCTTTCGACATCGAGGTCGTCACCGTCGTCACGAAGTTCGAAATCGAGATTATGCTCCCGCCCCTCGACTTCGATGTTCGAGCCATCAATTTCGACGTCCAGATCGTCGCTGTCGATCTCGACACGGTCACCTTCGAACTCGTAGTCGACGTCTTGCGTATCGATTTCAGCCCTATCGGACCGTAGGTCGATATCGAAGTCATTCGTCTCGACCTCGATTCGGTCACCCTTGTGGCTAACCTCGACTGAGTTGCGGTGGCTGGCTGCAACGGGTTGAACCGTGAATGCGACGACGATTAGTAATGCAACACTGAATGCTAGTGCTGTCTGAAATTTCCGTCTCAGTGATGACATGGGTTGTGCCCCCAATCTTTGTTACGCGCGCACAGCGCGTCACTTATCCGAGCAACCCACCTTTCGTAGTCGTACACATGTGTTACTAAGGGATCGCCGTGTGCGATTGATTACCCCCGATATCTGAGCAACACGTGGTTTTCTCAAACGACAACTGGTAATTGGACCTCGTTCCAGTCGAACTCATCCGAGAACGGAATGGTGACCTGTCGAAATCTCTCTGAACAAAACTGAGGGACGGCGGAGAGAGTTGGTGCTATTCTGTCTGTGCAGTTCCGGACGGTACGATGTTCTGATTGAGGCTGAAGCGGTTCGTTGGGTCGTACTCATCTTTCAGTTCGGCCAACCGCTCGTACGCTGGGCCGAACGTGGTCCGCATCATGTCGTCGCCCTCCTCGAAGAAGCCCGGAAAATTAAGATAGACTGATCCGTCCGAAAACTGGCGCATATCATCGAGGCAGTCGCGGACCCACGCCACGTTGTCGTCGTCGTTTTCGGAATCTTCCCAGTTGGCCTCTACGCCGAGGAGGAACGGAGCGTGTCGGCCAGCGAAGGCGCTTTCATCGGTATCGATATCCGCAATTGCACCTCCGAGTTGCCACACATCGACTGTTGAGAGCGGTGAAGGCGCTGCCTCAGCCCAGTGTCCGATCCGTTCGATGACCGAATCGGAGAGTCCGTCGAGGTAGAGCGACTTCCAGTAATACCGCATTCCGTCGGGGTAATCTTCATCGAGTAGTTGCTGGAAGTCGGTGTACGGCATCGTCCCGCTGAAGTCAGCAATCGGTTCGGCGAACTCCCGGAGTGGAGCGAGCGCGGACTCTCCCTCTCCGGCGGGACCCGCATAGCAGCCCATGAACGCAATTTTGAAGTCGTGTAGAACGTCCGCCGAGAAGAGTTCCGCATCGGGCATCACACCCGCAAACGTGAGCGAACTCACTTCATCCGGTGACGATTCGGCGTACGCCCGGTATGCTTGCAGACAGTCGTGCAACTGGTCACCCGGATAGAACACGAGACAGGTTGCGACATCGGGTCCAACCGGGTGAAGATCGAACTCGAACGCCGTGACTACACCGAAGTTTCCGCCGCCGCCGCGGAGACCCCAGAACAACTCTTCGTTTTCGTCTGTGCTGGCCGTCAGGAACTCGCCGTCGGCAGTGACGAGTTCTACCGAACGAAGATTGTCACAGCTCAAACCGTACTTGCAGCGGAGATGACCGATTCCGCCGCCGAGTGTCAACCCGGCAATGCCTGTATCCGAAACGACGCCTCCGGGTGTCGCGAGTCCGAATAGTTGCGTCTCGCGGTCGAGGTCGGCCCACGTGGCACCGGCTTGGACCCACGCCGTCTGCGCCGCTGGATCGACTCTGACGCCGGTCATCTCAGAAAGGTCGATAACGAGGCCGTCGTCACAGACTGCGTTCCCCGAAACGTTGTGTCCGCCACCGCGAACCGCAACAAGAACATCGTTTTCGCGGGCGAAGTTCACGGCGGCAACGACATCAGCGACACCCTGACACCGCACGATAAGCGCTGGATGCTTATCGATCATCCCGTTCCAAACCGCACGGGCGTCGTCGTAGTCGGCATCGGTGGGACGAATCAGGTCACCGTATAACGCCGCTTCGAACTGTTCTGTTGGTTCGCCACTGATTGACTTCCCCGTCATACTATACCGAACGGTGACACAGGTGTTGTCCCCTCCTACCAAGACACGTTCGACAGCGTGAACGCTGTTTCAGTGCGTGAAACGGAGTTCTATTCGTGAACGCGCGGGTAGATATTCAAATCCATCTTGAACGGCAATAATACACATTCTCCAACGAGCTTTTCAGTGCTTGTCTCTCAGAGCCGCCAATGACTAATCGGAGTGAGAATTCGTTCTCTAAGTGGGGTGGGGACCTCGAGAGCGTTTTTACTACATCTCCTCTCGATGTCGATGCCACGGAGTTCTGTCAAGCGCTCGTGGCAAACACATCGGAGGGTCTTCTCACAGTAGATGAAGACAGCACAATCGTCTTTGCTAACCCGGCAGTCGAACGTATCCTCGGGTACCAACCGAACGAGCTAGTCGGCCAACCGCTGCTCACGCTCGTCCCTGATCGACTTGACCAACAGCACACGCGGGCGTTCCAACAGTACATCGAAACAGGCGAACGCCAGATGGACTGGGACGACGTTGACTTTCCAGCGCGACACAAAGACGGCCACGAGGTCCCAGTTTCAATTCGCTTTCGAGAACACAGCCACGACGGCCAACGGCTCTTCACGGGGATACTCCGGGACAACACCGACCGAGAAAAACGCCGGAACGAACTCGAGCGCTACGAAGATATAATTACGCACCTCCCGGAGGGAATTTACCGAACGGAGGCCTGTTCCGGTGGCACCTTCGTCGAGGGGAATACAGCGTTACGAGAGATGCTCGACGTCACGTCGATGGAGGCTCTCCTCCAGCAAGGCCCTGCGGATTTCTACGCCGATCCAGACGAGCGGCAGATCTTCCAGGAACGGCTACGTGAGGACGGCGTTATATCGGACGAAGAACTGAAAGTACAAACTGCGACAGGTGAGACGATTTGGACGTCAATCACGGCGATCAGGCGGGAAGAACAGGGAGAGGTCTACATCGATGGCGTCGCCGAGGACATCACTGAACGTAAGGAACGCGAAGAGCGATTGCGGGCATTCCGCGAGGCAGTTGAGCAAGCAGGTCACTCGATTTATATGACTGATACAGATGGTACCATCGAGTACGTTAATCCAGCGTTTGAGGATATCACCGGCTACTCGGAGGAAGAAGCCTGCGGCGAGACGCCACGACTTCTTAGCTCCGGAGAGCACAACGACGAGTTCTACGCGGACCTTTGGGAAACGATCCGTTCGGGTGAGGTGTGGCAGGGCGAAGTGACCAATCAGCGGAAGACCGGCGAACGATACGTCGTTAATCAGACGATCGCGCCAGTGACAGACGATGACGGAGAGATCGAGCGGTTCGTCGCAGTGAGTGCTGATATCACCGACCAAAAAGAGCGCGAGCGCACACTCGAACGGCAACGGGTCGCACTCGAACGCGTTAAGCAAATCACAGACAGCCTTCGCCCCCTCAATCGAGCGCTCGCGCAGGCCCCAACACGAGACGAAATCGAACAGGTGGTCTGCGAGCAGTTAGCGGCGTCCGATGCCTACCTGTTTGCGTGGTACGGCGACTATATTCCGGAACGTGAACAAGTGACCCCACAGGAGTGGGCTGAAATCGAAGACGAGTGTCTCGACGACTTTGCGGTGACAACTAACGAGGGTGACTCGGTTCGGGGACCGGTCGGCCGGGCCGTCCACTCCTGCGATGTCCAAGCAGCCCGGAATATCCTCACTGATCCGTTATCGGAATCGTTGCATAAGAATGCGCTCGATGGTGGATATCAATCGTCAGCCGCCATCCCGGTTGCCTTTGATGGAACTGTTTACGGTGTGATCGGGGTCTACTCGGACCGGCCGAACGCGTTTGACGAATACGAGCAAGGATTGCTTCGTGAACTCGGGGAACGTATCGGGCACGCAATCTACGCCGCAGAGAACGAACGGCTCCTTCATACGGATACCGTCGTCGAACTGGAGTTCAAGACGTCAAGTGCGGAATCGATCTTCGTTCGGGTAAGCGAGGAACTCGACTGTCGGCTCGAACTCAAAACAATCGTACCCACCTCTGAAAACGCATACCTCTGCTATACGTCGGTTGATGGAGTGTCACCCGAAGCGGTAGCAACGAAGCTCTCGTCCTCGCCGGTGGTCGAAAATCCCCGTGTCGTCGATGCGACCGGAACGTCCGGCACGGTCGAATACAAGGTGAGTCAGTCACCGGTGACGACGCTGCTGGAATACGGTGCGACTGTGACATCCGCAATCATCGAGAGCGGTGACGAAACCGTTGTCGGAGAGATTGCCCCGGATGCGGATAGCCGCAAGATCATCTCCGGAATTCAAGCAGCGTACCCGGATACGACTTTCATCGCCAAGCGTTCGGTTGACCGCCCAGTTCGGTCGATCAATCTCACACAGGACGCACTTGACGAACTGTTGACCGACCGCCAACGTGAGGTTCTGGAACTCGCCTACCGCGCCGGCTTCTTCGAATCGCCACGCTGTTCGACCGGTGATGAACTCGCCGATGCGCTCGGGATCACGTCACCGACGTTCTACCTCCACGTGCGGAAGGCGACTCGGAAGGTTCTGGAACAGATCGATGAGATTGGACTGTTCGACTAGGTGTGGCTGACGTTATCAGACGAGTGGTCATCGGTGGGTCACTAGTCTTCTAGATATTGTCTATATTTTCGTCCTCTGCGGATGTGAGACTGGCACAATGAGCAACTACCAGCCTCACTCAGTACTCAACGCCGAGATAACGAACAACTCCCAGAACAGCCTTGACTACCAAGTGACCTACAACATCTCCGTGAGAATCGAAGCGCTCGGGGGCGTGGTGGGATAATGAGCGAAAAAACGACCGAGCAACAGCGGAGTCAGAAGTACCGCGATCTGTTCGTTGCGATTACTGGCGAATCAACGATAACAGAGCAACAGAACGAATCTCGTCTCCAGCGGACTGACGACCTAGAAGAATATCACGAACACCAATCTCTTTCTGAGTACGTCAAAACGTCGACTGACGCGGATGGGCTGGAAGATGCAGTCGGCGGATTAGATCTCAATACTGAATCATAGGTCACTCGGTGCTTCTTTTGTGATGCAGCGAGACTGAGCATTCCTCTCTGACTGCATACCCTCCGATCACTCTGAAGCACTACATCTATTGCCCAACTGGACTATTCAATCCGCTATCGCTAGTACGCTAGTAACCCAACTTTCGACGGTCCCAGATAACACACGATATAATGACCGAACGAGAGAGAGACTGGTCAGAGCCAGATACACACAGCAATGCGTTTCCTCCAGATACAGCGTTTGACCTACTCATAAGTAGGCAGCGACGCGACGTTCTACGATTTCTCATGGATCATGCCGGTACTATCGGGCTGCAAGAACTAGCCGACCAACTCGTTGCGTGCGAGACGACGACTGCTGAGGATCGTGAGCGAACGGTCACGTCTCTTTACCATACGCACCTCTCGAAACTCAATGACGCTGGTGTACTTACGTTCGATGCAGACCAACAACTGATCGAACTCGAAGAGAGGGCAGACGCTTTGAAGCCCTATCTTGAACTCGCTGCCAAAGACCGCGTTCAGGCAGATGAGGCCTATCCAGAATGTAAGTAAGATCTTGAGTGATGCCGGTGGTAGAGACTGGAAAGTTCGTTTGCGAGTATTTCGCTCCCGTTCTTCGGGCCCTGCAATCCCCCCAGTCGGAACTCCTGTTGATTGCACGTCCGAGAATCGGAACGCTGAACGTGAATCTGTGAGTTCCAAGATGATACGACATTTCCCGATCAACGTACCGTATTGCACTCGAAATATCGACACATGGAATTCGAGAATACACTAGACTCCGCCACAGACCAATTTACTGTACGATTGTGGTGTTTTAGGCAACGCGAAAAATTGTTTGATCGATGAAAGTATTAAGAGGGTTCCGAACCAACAACTGCGTGCAATGAGCACACAAGAGACCGTTCGCCGTCAAGAAGGAACCGTTGGCGAGAACCCTGTACGACTCGATGAAGACAAAGTAGAACAGATTGTAGACGCGCTGAACACCGACCTCGCGGACGCGTACGTCCTCTACCACCAACTACACAAACACCACTGGAACGTCGAGGGCGCTGAACACCGCGATATTCACATTTTCCTCCAGGAAGCCTACGAGGACGTCGAGGACGCGGCTGACGATGTCGCCGAACGGATTCAGACGCTCGGTGGTGTCCCACACGCCAGTATGACCGCACTCTCGGAGGCCGCAACGGTGGAAGCCGAAGACGAGGATGTCTACGACATCCGGACGTCGCTCTCGAACGACCTCGAAATGTACGGTGACATCATCGAGAGCTACAGAGAACACATCGAACTCATCGAGGGCCTTGGCGACTACGCAACCGGTGAGATGCTCCGAGAGCAACTCATGGACATAGAAGAACACGCGCACGTCATCGACCACTACCTCGAAGACGACACGCTCGTGCTCGAATCCGCGACGAAGTGAAGCTTCTACGGTGGCTACTCTATATCAGGCGCTTTTTCATCGGTTCGTCCCGGTAGCGACAGTTCGACTTCGAGTTCGGGATCCCCAACTCCGTCAAAATCAATTTCCAACTCGATCGGCTCGCCGAACGCAAACGGGAGCTCCCACTTTTCGGTGGAAATCGTTAGCTCGTCTTCATCGCGAAGCTGTTCGCCGAGATTGATTAGAAATTTCCCCGCTTCGCTCGCGTCAAGGCGGTACTCCTGTTCGAACTCACGTCCGGACCGAATCGTCGTTCGTTCGCTTTCCGTGTCAGCACTTTCGTTTGAGTCGGACATTGTAGTTACTCACCGAGTTACGTCAACAGTCATGTCGCTGGAGATCCAGCCGTCGGTATTCCCGTCTTCGATGAAAACTGATTTGCCGGGGCAGCTCTCACAGACAGATATCTCGGGGGTCGAGGGGTGTTCTGGGTCCGAGATTTCCTCGGAGTATGACTGAGTTCCAGCGGCCATTACCAGATTTTAGGGGTACCTAAAACAAAAAGGATGCGGTTTGTACTGAGTAGCTGTCGAGTTCTTTATCAAGCAAGATGTCTGTACAGAATTGTCCGATTCGGACAGACAGCCGGTTACTCGTTTGTTTGAGCGGTTTCTAAATTGGGAGTACTGTATTATATGTTCCTCTTGAGATAACCACTGTTGTCTGACATCACACAGAACACGGTTCATATTCGAATTACTGCCGACCTCTGTGTGCTATCAGGCCATGAGTTGGTTCTGATTCGATGCGTGCCTCTATTACGTGTTAG
The DNA here is from genome assembly GCF_000172995.2 of Halogeometricum borinquense DSM 11551. GTDB lineage: Archaea > Halobacteriota > Halobacteria > Halobacteriales > Haloferacaceae > Halogeometricum > Halogeometricum borinquense. Next base: position 172,615 of record NC_014732.1, on the reverse strand, counting down.
AACTCTCCGCATCATCTGTATCTCCTATTACAGGTGTTAGAATACACCTCTATACCAATTGGAAGCTACCGCTCTGGAAACGAATGCTGGATAATCATGCAGTACAACTAGGACTTATAGAGAATTGTGTTCTTACGTAGCTCCCGGAAAGCATCTCCAGATTACTGCCGTAGAGTAGAGTGAGAGTTTGACATCCTCCTCCGCGTGAACGCGGAGGAATCCCGAGCGGTGGGAGTTTCAGGTTCGCAGTCCAATCGGCGGACTACCAGCCCTTTCGGGTACGGGTAGTCCCACGGTGTTGGACTGGTGGACTGCTGGCCATGCCAAGTGGCCGTTACCCCTATCCTTGACCATGTACGGCGTCCCAGTGTTGTTTTTGCCACAGGGACGCCAGCAGGTGTCAGTGGAGTCGGGGGTATCGTGGTGCTCGCTTTCAGCAGTCGGCACGTCGACACACTCTTCTGGAATGTGCGTTCACCGACTGCCCTTTCGGATACTGCCTCGTTACATGGGCGGACAGGCCGCCTCCGAAGGACGGTTCGGAATCCGCTCCGTTCCGACCGATTCCTATCGGCTACTACGCTCGCCTGTCAGTTAAACATCACGGTAGGGAACTCGGAAAAGCATTTCAACGGTGGCCGTCACCACAAGTGACGGCGCGTATCCACACCGTGAACGGCGTGGTATTGCGCCTGTTCAACCTATAATTGGAATCCGAAACGACCGACAACCCTCTGAGAAAGGGCTATTTCACCCAGTACCATCGTTATCTGGTCGTATATCTGCTCAATACTACTACTTTGCAGACAGTACTCGGGTTTTCGAGCTATCTCTCACCAGCAGATAGTATTCGAACAATATACATACTTAATAATTAAGAATTGTGGCTGTGTGTGGCTAATCTATTTGTATATGTTTCCAATATTTGGGATGTATCCACTTGCCTATCTGATCCCGAAATTCACAAACTCGCACCAAATCTAAAAGTCTAATTATATTTATTCGGTATTACTGTTACTGAGAGACACAGACTGATTTCGCGCATTCTATTCTCTTGCCATTCGTTCGTAAGAGATCCATCTTTCGAACCCGAGCTTTTCGTAATATCCCGGAATATCGGTCCAGTCGATAACCATCGTGTCGTATCCGTCCTGTTTCAGCCGCTGTACGATTTTCGTGATCATGAACAACCCCCATCCGCGACCTTGCTGCTCTTCGTGGATCCCGAGCGGGCCAACACCACAGTACACGTTGGACAAACGCCATCCCCAGTTGACGTTCGGTCCCCGATACGATCCATCCCAGCGATTACTACGAGCGAAGCCAACAACATCACCGTCCCAGCGGAGCAGCCAGTAGTCGGCCGCTCCACCGGGGATACGACAGATATTGCGCGCTTCGTAGTACCAGCGCCCCGGAAATTGATCTTCGAGGAACGACAGCAGATCTGCCTCGGATCCAGTAGCCCGTTCTACACGGAGCGTCTCCAATTCGCGTCCGACCGACTCTACGGTAGCCGGGTCGTCGAACCTCGTAATCGCTCGACTCAGATCGTACACTGTTTGTTGGGATTCGAACCCAACATCACGAAGCACATTTCGATACGGTTCCGGGAACGTTGACGGAACTCCAGACACAAAGTTCTGGGGGCTACAGCCGAAATGTAGCGTTGAGTGGTCAGCGGCGACGTGTTTATCCACGACGGTCGTCAGTAGATCTTTGCTGAGTGTTCGCGCTCGTTCGGAGTCTGGTTCGAATGCGAACAACGAAAGCCACGCCGTGTCAGTGTCCTCAAATTCCCGTACTGGACTGTCGAGTTGTTTGAGGACCGCGAACGAAACGAGTTCGTGTTCATCATATCCACCATAGCAACGGACTTCGATATCCGGAAGCGGTGCAAAGAGATTCTGCTCGATAAGTGCGTCGGAGATTCGAAAGTCGGGATGCTGACGATTCCAAACGTCGATACCCTCGAATATCTCCTCTCGACTGACTAGCCTTTCGACACTAGTTGTCATACCAAACAGTATCAAACCGAGATAAAAAATCTACCGCATAACAACCGTGAAGGGTGGGTATTCAGTCGTATCAGGTCATATAGCGCATTCTCGAACCACCAGTACTGACGCCGAGGGTTGTCCACGTTGCGTGGATGAACTATGTCTCAGGAGACCAGCACAGCGTGAGAACACTCACTCGTGACCCATACCACGGAAACCTATCCAGTTCGTCCACGACTCGTGGACACGAGGCGAACTCCTTGACAGTCGAAACTGGTCTCCGACAAAACCGCCACAAGATTACAGAATTAGTTCTGTAATGTGCGGGGTGGCTATCCACGTACCATCGTCAGTCCTGCTCGCGGAGTCGTTGTTCGACGGTTTTGACGGAACTGATGATGATTCCCGGGATATTCTCGTTGAACCACTTCCCTGTCAACCGTCGTTGCGGGCCAACGACGTACATCGCTCCTCGAATGCCGTCGTGGACGACCGGGATTGCGACGCCTCGCATTCCTGTTCGGTTTTCTTCTCTGTCGAAGGCGATTCCTCGGTCCCGGATACGCGCCAGTTCGTCTTCGAGCGCTGACCGCGTTGTGATCGTATGCGGCGTCAGAGCCGGAAGGCCGTGTTGATCGACGATTTCGTCAACTCTTTCGTCGGGAAGTTTCGCCAAAATTGCCTTTCCCGGCGCAGTGGAATGGAGGTATTTCGAGAGGCCGCCGTCGAGGTCGCGGGATGTTCCAGCGGTGACTTGATTCACCTCGAAGCCTCGACCGCCGCGTTCGACAAAGAATCCGGCCACCGCTTCGGTCGTCTCAGCGAGACGCTCGACGACCGGTCCCGTCGCTTGGACCAACGCACTGTTCGCTTGAACGTACTGCCCGAGTCCGACGAACAGGAGTCCGAGGTCGTACGTTCCGTCTTCGTTCGTAACGTATCCTAACTGTGCCAGCGTATGGAGGTGCTTGTGAGCGGTACTCTTCGGAATGTCGAGGTGCTCTGCTGTCTCGGTAACCCCTGCGCCACCGAGCTCTCGAAGCGCTTGGAGGATATCGAAGGATGTCTCCGTCGCACCCACCATCGCTGTGTTGGAGGCCTTCATCGTACCAGCAACTTACGGCCAACCAATATAATTGTTCACTATCTATGGACATGTTGCCGACAGTTCTGCCGTCGCGGTTCAGTAGATTGCTCTGGAACTCACTGTGTCCATCTATTGTGGACACTATTTCGCTGTCCAGACCGATATTTCACCCCGACCCTTATCTCTCTCACGCTAAATGACGAACACATGCAAATCACCGACTACGAGTTGTTTGAAGTCCCGCCCCGTTGGCTCTTCTTGCGGATCGAAACCGACGATGGGCTAGTCGGGTGGGGAGAACCAATCGTTGAGGGTCGCGCGAAGACCGTCAAGACCGCAGTGACTGAGGTGATGGACGGCTACCTTCTCGGGAAGGACCCTCAACGGATACAAGATCACTGGCAAGCGATGTACCGGGGTGGGTTCTACCGCGGCGGTCCCGTTTTGATGAGTGCGATGGCAGGTATCGATCAAGCCCTCTGGGACATTAAAGGAAAACGCTACGATGCGCCGGTCTATGAACTCTTAGGCGGGAAAGCGCGCGATAAGGTTCGCGTCTATCAGTGGATTGGAGGCGACCGCCCGGAAGACCTCATCGCAGAAGCAGAAAAACTCGTCAACGCGGGATACACGGCCATCAAGATGGACGCGACCGAACGAACAGCGCACATCGACACGCCAGCGGCCATCGACACAATCGTCGAACGGATCAGCGGTGTCCGGAAGGAAATCGGCGATGAGGTTGACCTTTGCGTTGACTTCCGGGGACGCGTGGCGAAGCCGATGGCAAAGCAGTTGCTGTCCGAACTCGAAAGCGTTCGGCCGATGTTCGTCGAAGAACCGCTACTCCCGGAACACAGCGATCAGTTGGCGAACGTTGCGACGCATTCTACTGTGCCCATCGCCACTGGAGAGCGGATGTACTCGCGGTGGGATTTCAAACCGCTCTTTGAGGACGGCGCAGTTGATGTCATCCAGCCGAACGTCTCACACGCTGGCGGCATCTCGGAAGTGCGCCGTATCGCCAGCATGGCCGAAGCCTACAACGTCGCAGTTGCACCGAACTGTCCGCTCGGCCCGATAGCACTCGCCGCCTCGTTGCAGGTGAGTACCGCCACGCCGAACCTTCTCGTTCAGGACCAAGGCTTCGATATCGAATCCGGCCGTCGAAACAACGGATCGAACTACCTCGCCGGTTCGGGATTCGAGTTCGAAGACGGCTATCTCATCCCGACTGACCAGCCGGGACTCGGAATTACGCCCGACAGAGACACCATCGCCGCGCGAGCGCAGGACGATACTGACTGGCACAATCCGATTTGGCGGCATCCGGACGGAAGCGTCGCCGAGTGGTGACCGACGGGGCCGCTTTCGATTCGCATCTGTTCTTCCGATTTGACCATCACCTATATTTGGGTTGATACGATTCTCTCAGAGAGAGCGATGAGCACTACAGAGTCGATAACGGAACTCGATGTGGACGACGTCTCGCCGGGAGACGTTACTATTCCCACCTTACGGGCGGCGTTAACCGACGACGAAAATCTCGTCCGCGACCGCGCGGCCGCAGTCTGTGTGACGTTCGCAGATGAAGATGTCGAGGTGGTTCTTCCACTCCTTCCGGCGATTGTTACGGCTGCGCGGGACGAGAACGTCAACGTCGCGCTGAAAGCGGTTACGGTACTGAACGTCGTCGCACAGCAGCAACCGACAGAACTGAATGAGGCAACGGAGACGTTGGCGACATTGCTGACTCACGACCTCCCACGAGTCCAACTGTTCGCCGCAAAGGCTGTCCAGACAATCGGTGCCGAGCATCCCGAGTGGTTCACCAGTCACCCCGAGCCGTTGCTGGAGGCACTCAGAGCCGACATCACTGACCCGACCAGCGAGGCGACAGAACTCACCGGGACGATGGCTGACCCGCTTCAAAGGCAGTTCGCTGCGGTCAGCCACGGTGAGCAGTTCCAGCAGTACAGCGTCCAAGCGACCGCGGGGAATCTCCTCATCGAAATTGCCGACCGTGATCCGGCCGCTATCGCACCGTACGCACCTGCGATCATGGATGCGCTCACGGCCGAAGACCTGAACGTTGTCGCGTGTGCCGCAGAGATTCTCGGGCGCATCGGTCAGATGGAGGCGGTTGACACGGCGGCGTTAGTTCCGCCGCTCGTCGAGTGTCTCGACAGTGAAAGCGAGGTCGTGGCAGCACGCTCGATAACGGCGCTCGGGCACATCGGTTCCGCGACTGCCGTTGAACCACTCCGTAGCGCAGCAAAACGGTACGACAACGGCGACCTTCGGGAACTGGCCGTGCGGACGGCCGACTGGCTAGATCGTGAACGGGCATAGCACGACCGTCTGCCCCCGTCAATCAACTCGTCGAGAACTCTCCTACCTGCTGTCGGTACCGGATGCAACACCAGTGTGCGCCACCAGTGGCAACGATGAGAAACAACACGAGAATCAAATCGATACGGATGATTGCGTACGCTGCAGTCCCCGGTTCGATGAAGGGGAACGAAAGAACCGTGAAGACGAGGAGGAGGAGTCCGAGCATGAATCCGATCCGCAACTGGTCTTGGTAATCGCACACGATAGAGCCGAACTTCGCAGGCAGTTTCATGAAGTTCACTTTGCCTCCTTCATCAAGAGTGTTCGCCTCGGGGCTTTCGAGGAACGACCTCACCGGTGAGGCGAGCGTACGAAGCGGGTTCGTCGTATAATATCCGTACGAAAGGCGGACAGGTGCTGAGACGAACGAGATGGTATTGTGACCTGTTAGCGTAATGCTTATTTGCCATGCTTCGATTGGTAGGTGTAACCATGGCGAATAAGCAAGCAGACTATAGTAGCCTCGTTAGCCGACGGCGTTTCATCGAATTAACTGGCGTCTCCGGAGCAACCGCGTTAGCCGGCTGTTCGGGCGGGACTGATCAAGAAGACGGTTCGACCTCGGATACGAATGGTGAAACGAGTTCGAACACAGATCCGAGTAGTAGCGATACGGTTCACGATGCCGAACTGGACGGCGTTAACTTCCTCATCCCCAAGAACGTCCAGTTCAATCCGTACAATCCCAACAACTACACGCAGATCGGACTCGATTACGTATTCGACCTTTTCGTGCAGTTCAACTACGCGAAGGGCGAGTTCATTCACTACGCAATCTCCGACTGGACAGTCGAACCCGAGCAGGCGACGATCACGATTCGTGACGGACTGACGTGGTTCAACGGGGACCCGGTCACGTCGCGAGACATCAAGACGCAGTTCGAACTCCAGAAGTACACCGGCGGGGAACTCTGGCAGTACGCTGAGTCGGTCGAGATGGATGGCGATACGAAACTCGTGATCAATCTCGCACAGGAAACGAATCCGACTATCGTCAAGCACACCATCGCGTACAACTACACGTCGGTGCCGCACAGCGTCTACGGAGAGTACCTGAAGAAAATTCAAGAAGCGGAGTCCGAAGAGGAGGAGAACAAGGCGATTGCGGAACTCACTGAGTTCGCGCCGACCGATCCGCTCGGTTGCGGGGCATTCGAGAAACAGTCCGCAGACAAACAGCAGGCGATCTACACCCGTAATCCGGATCATCCCGACGCGGAGAATATCAACTTCGAACGGTACCGGTCGAACTACACCGGCGGGAATCAGGCCACGTGGCAAGCGCTCTTATCAGGGAAAGTTGATGCGGCTTATACCCTGTTTACGCCCTCGCGTATCGTTGATCAGCTTCCGGACCACTGGCGCGTCGGGAAGCCCCCGTCAAACTGGGGATACGGTCTCGCGCCGAACTACAACAAATCCCCCCTCGGCAAACGGGAGATGCGGCAGGGAATCATGTACGTCCTGAACCGCAAACAGATCGTCAACAACGCAGCGCCGAACTCGAAGATTTACCCGGAGATACCGACGGCAATCGCCGCCAGCCAACAGGAGCGGTATCTCGGGGACGAAATCGATACGTTCGAATCCTACGGTGCAGACAAGACGATGACGAGCAAGGCCGAGGCGAAGTTCGAGGAAGCCGGACTCACTAAGGAGGGCGGTCAGTGGAAAGACAGCAGCGGCAGTGTCGTCGAGTTGCCCATTCTCGTCCCCAGCGGCTGGAGTGACTGGGTTACCGCGGCGCAGACCGCCGCCGACCAACTCAGCTCCTTTGGCTTCAACTCCTCTCTCGTCTCGAAGGACTTCGGAACGGTGTTGAAAGATTGGTCCAACGGGAACTTCACACTGGCTTCGTTCTACTGGTTGCCCGGTGGCGCTCGTTCGGCATTCCCGTACTTCCCGATCGCTCATCAACTCACCCCCGAGTACTCGGGGAGTTCCGGCTCATCGATTACGTGGGGCTTCTCGGGCACGGAAGAACTCACCGTCCCGTCACGCACCGGATCGGGCACAGAAACAGTCGAGCTAAAACCGGCGGTCAAACAACTGGCACAGACGATTGACGAAGAGAAAGTGAGAACTCAAATCCGCGACCTCGCATGGGTCGCAAACCAGGAGCTTCCGATGCTTCCCATCGCCGAGAAACAGAATCAATCGTGGATCAGTAGTAAGGGATGGAATCTCCCGCCGGAAGGTTCTGACAAATACAGCGCCAAATGGCCGTGCAGTTGGCTCCCCCGCCAAGGGGACATGACGTACGCAGGAGAGTAACGGAGCAACCTCATCAACGCTACTGAAACACATGAACTCGTACTATCTCAAACGAACCGGCCGTGCGATCCTAACAGTTTGGTTAGTGATCACTCTCACGTTCGGCATGATTCGGCTCCTCCCCGGCGGACCGCTGACTCGGATTCGCGCGAAACTCCTTCGGCAGGGCATTCCGTCCGATCAGGTGAACGAACTGGTCTCGGTGTATCAGAACGTGCAGTTGGATCAACCGGTGTATATCCAGTATTTCGACTACCTGATGAGCTTCTTACAAGGGGACCTCGGCAAGTCAATGACGTACGACCGGACGGTTACCAGCATCATCGCCGAGGCACTCCCCTGGACTATCTTCGTGATGGTCACGGCGACGATCCTCATGTTCGCAGTGGGTGTGGTGATCGGCGCGTTGCAGGCTTACAAAGAGGGATCACGGTTCGACTCCGCGATGAGCGTCACGTCGATCATCCTGTCGTCGCTCCCCTTCTACATTCTCGGCATCGTACTCGTCTACATTCTTGGCTATCAGCTCAACGTCTTCCCGACCGGCGGCCAAGTCGCGTCGGGCGTGGACCCCGAACTGTCGCTGACGTTCTTCGTCTCGGCTCTCAAACACGCAATGCTTCCGATTATCTCCATCGTCATCACGCAGGCGGGCGTGCAGGCGCTGACGATGCGTGGTAACAGTATCCAGATTCTCGGTGAGGATTACGTCCGCGTCGCCCGCCTTCGTGGCCTCTCGGATAACCGCATCTCGCTTCGGTATGTGGCTCGAAACGCGATTCTCCCGATGTACACGTCGTTTCTCACACTCATCGGATTCAACCTCGGTGGCTCGGTTATCCTCGAACGCGTCTTCAAATATCCCGGTGTGGGCTGGTACATGTTCAACGCGTTGCAGGCGCGAGACTACCCGTTGATGATGGGCATCTTCCTCATCATCACCACGGCGCTCGTCTTCGCAGTCTACATTGCGGATCTCACGTACGGCATCATCGATCCCCGCGTTAGCGCAGGTGATTCTAGTGAAACATACTGACACAGACACAGTTGACGGAAGTGAGTTCACCTTCGAAACTAGCTCTAGCGTCGAGACCAGCCGACGCGAGCGTCTCAGCGAGTTCTACGAAGAGTTCATCTACAAACCGGGACTCGTCGCGTGGAGCGATTGGCGGACGCGAATCGGGTCGCTTCTCCTCGTCGTCTACATCCTCATGGGAACGGTCGGTGCGTGGGTCTGGCGATATCCATCGACGAATCAGGCTCCGCGATTCGTTCCACCGCTCCAGAACTTGAACTATCCGTTGGGGACCACCGCGACCGGACAAGACCTTGCGGCGCTTATCATTCACGCGACGCCGGATATGCTGATTATGGTGACGGCCGGCGGTATCTGGGCGACGGGCATCGCGCTCGTGATCGGAACTGTCGCGGGGTACAAAGGCGGATCAATCGACCGTCTGCTGACCTCGGCCTCCGACGTTGCGATGTCCATCCCCGGACTTCCGCTTATCATGGTTCTCGCGGTCGTCTTCAGTCCCGAGAATCCGATACTGATCGGGATCCTCATCACCATCAACTACTGGGCAGGCCTCGGTCGTGCGATCCGCTCGCAAGTTCTGACCATCCGCGGAAATTCCTACGTCGAAGCCTCGCGGACGATGGGAGTCAGTACGACTCGTATCCTGACGAAAGATATCATCCCGAACCTCATGCCGTACGTACTCGTCAGTTTCGTCAACGCTGCGCGGTACGTGATCTTCGCCTCCGTCGGGTTGTACTTCCTCGGGATTCTCCCGTTCTCGACGCTGAACTGGGGTGTCACGCTGAATCTCGCCTACACGACCGGCGGTGCGCTTTATCTCCCGTCGCTCGCTTACTGGTTGATCGCTCCGATGGTCGCAATCATGGGCCTCTCGCTTGCGATGATCCTTCTCGCGCAGGGTCTCGACCGCGTGTTCAACCCGCGCGTTCGGACACGTCTCGCCGGTGAGTCCACATCGACCGCAGAAGGCGACGAAGAGGACACCGTCACGGGGGTGCTAACCTGATGGCGAACCAACGGGAAGAACTCGATGGCAGTCTGTCGGTCGATGATCCAATCCTCTCGCTTCGGAACGCGTCAGTCACGTTCGACGAGGGGAACTCGTTCGTTCTCAACGACGTCAGTCTCGACCTCGGGCGGGGGGAAATCCTCGGTATCGTCGGCGAAAGCGGGTCCGGCAAGTCGATGCTCGCGGAGGCGATGCTCGATGCGATTCCCGATCCCGGCGTGCTACAGGGCGAAATTATCTACCGTCCCGATTCTGACACCGACATCGACATTCTCGAACTCAACAAAAACGAGTTGCGGTCGATGCGCTGGGAGCAGATTTCGATGGTCTTCCAGGGAGCGATGAGTTCATTCAATCCCACGATGAAGGTCGGCGCGCACTTCCGCGAGACGATTCAGGCGCACGATGCCGACGTCAAAGCGGGAATGAGTCGGGCACGGGAAGCACTGGCGGACGTCTATCTCGACCCGGAGCGCGTTCTCGATTCGTATCCCCACGAGTTGAGTGGCGGGATGCAACAGCGTGCGCTGATCGCGTTGAGCATCGTCCTCGAACCCGACATCTTGGTGATGGACGAACCGACTGCGGCGCTCGACCTGCTGATGCAGCGCTCGATACTGCTGTTGCTCGAAGACCTAAAAGAGAAGTACGATCTGACGATGGTGTTTATCACCCACGACCTGCCGCTCGTCGCGGCGCTGGCCGACCGAATGGCCATTATGTACGCATTCGATCTTGTCGAGGCGGGCCCAACCGACGAAATAATCGACCACGCGGCCCACCCGTACACTCGGGCGCTACTGAACTCGACACCGAATCTCGACGCGCCGCTCGAAGAGATGCGTCCGATAGCGGGCCAAAGTCCCGCACCGATCAACGTCCCAAGCGGGTGTTCGTACCATCCGCGGTGTCCGCTCGCGGACGAACAGTGCCGCAGTGTGGATCCGCACTTCCACGACACGGGTGAAGCCCATGGAACCGCGTGCTTCCACTGGCAACAAGCCCGCGACGATATCGAACTGAACTACAAAGCCTCAGTCAGCGCAAACCCCAACACCCCCGCACGAGGTGACGACTGATGAGACAGACCAGACCGACTACTCGAGAAGAACCGCTGATTTCGCTCCGCGACGTCGAAGTGCATTTCGAGAACGAGCGTGGACTCTTCGACTTCGGTTCCGATCCACGCGTCGTTCGTGCCGTCGATGGCGTCAGCTTCGATGTCGAGGAGAACGACGTTATCTCGCTCGTCGGAGAGAGCGGGTGCGGAAAAACCACGCTCGGAAAGAGCGTTATCGGCCTGCAGAGACCAACTGGTGGGACGATCAACTACCGTGGCCACGACATGTGGGAGATCCGAGACGGCACGAGCGACGCGAATATCGATTGGAAGGACGTGCGAACGTCACTGCAGATTATCCATCAGGATCCGGGGAGTTCACTGAACCCCAACCGCCGGTTGATTGCAATCCTCTCGGAACCGCTTCGGCAGACGCACCCGGAACTCAGCGCAGGTGAGAAGCGCGAACGAATCTATTCGCTTCTCGAACGCGTCGGAATGAATCCGGCGGCTGACTTCGCCGAGCGGTATCCGCACCAACTCTCCGGCGGCGAACAACAGCGGGTCGCACTGTGCCGAGCGCTGTTGATGAACCCAGACGTGATCCTCGCCGACGAAGCGATCAGCGCACTCGACGTTTCGCTCCGTGTCGAGATGATGGACCTGATGCTCGATCTGCAAGAGGAGTTCGGAACGTCGTACGTGTTCATCTCGCACGATCTCTCGAACGCCCGGTACTTCAGCCAGCACGGCGGCGGGAAAATCGGCGTGATGTATCTCGGTGAACTCGCAGAGTTCGGCCCTGCAGAGGATGTCATCAACGATCCACAACACCCGTATACGAAGGTGTTACGCTGGGCGACGCCGAACCTCTCGGAGCGTAAGACCGGTCGCCTGCCGATGCGGAAAATCGACATCCCAGATCCGGTGAATCCACCCGCTGGGTGTCGATTCCACACGCGGTGCCCCGAGGCACGTGCAGTCTGCAAGCAGCAGCATCCGGCGGCGACAACGGTCGGCGATCAGTCGGTCACCTGCTTCCGCATGCACGACGACCACGAGTACTGGAACAGCCCGGAACTCGAAGCAGACGAAGCGGCGATCACGGCCGACGACTAGCCGCACAGCACCCGACCGCTATCGTGATATCTCACGACGGAATCACGACGCTGGCGGTCGTTCTTCGCTCACCCGGTGGATTTATATTCAATTCAACAAATCGTTGGTAGCATGGACCGTGGAGTGGTCACTATCGACGACACCGAATCGCATCGAGAACTGTTATGTGAGGCCGCCGAGCACGCCGAAAGTGCCGATGCCGAACTGTTACTGTTGCGATTTCTCGACGAGAAAACGTACGAGCAGGAGATCGAGACGCTAGAGACGATCGGCAACATCGAGAACGTCAACTACACGGCCGACGAGGTGACGGAGGCAGTAACGGCAAACACCCGAGAGCTAGCGGAGGTAGTGCTCGAAGAGTTCGATGTCGATTTCAACGTCGCCGTCTCGGTAACGTCGGACAAGAGACGCGCAGACCGCCTCATCGAGACGGGCGCAGCACACGACTGTGACCACGCTTTCATCGTCGGGGAGTCGCGTTCGCCGACCGGAAAGGCGCTGTTCGGTGATTTCGCACAGAACGTCATCCTCAACTTCGGCGGCTACGTGACCGTCACATTCGACAAGCGGCAGTGAAGTACGAGCAGATAGAGAGCATACGCATGGCACAGATAGCTATTCAGCTATACTCGGTTCACGAACTGGACGACGATACCGCGACGATTCTCGAACATGTGGCCGAAACCGATCTCGACGGTGTCGAGTTCTTTCGTCTCGACGAAGCCGACGACATCGCCGATACGCTCGACCGAACGGATCTCGGAGTGGCGGGCGTTCACGTCGGACTCGAATCTCTCGAAGACAACTTCGCGGAGACTGTCGATGTGTGGAGCCAGCTTGGCATCGAGACGTTCGTCGTTCCGTGGGCCGACCCGAAACACTTCGAGACGCACGAGACAATCGAGGCACTAGCCGAACGCCTCTCAGCGATTGCAGCCAAGCTTGACCAGCGCGGTTACAGTTTGCACTATCACAACCACGACCACGAGTTCGTCACACTCGATGACGAGTACGCGCTCGAAATCTTAGCTGAGAACGCACCGGAGGTCGGTCTCGAACTCGATCTCGGATGGGCTGGCGCTGCCGGTGCGGAACCGCTCTCACTTGTTGAATCCTACGCCGACCGCATCGACCTCCTGCACGTCAAGGACTACGACACCGAAACCGGGAGCCCCGCGAAAGTCGGCGAGGGAGACCTTGATCTCGCCGGCGTCGCCTCGGCTGTAAGAGAGTACGACATCGAGTGGCTGATCTACGAGTATGAGGACGCACCGGACACCTACGAGACCGTCGAACACGCCAGTGAGTCGATGTCTTACTTTCAGTGAAGGCTGTTGGCCAGTGAAGGCCGTTGACGGCCTACATATCAGATCGAAGCCGAGATATTGGGATTGTGTCTATAAAATGAATAATATAAGTTGACAGAACGGCGAACGAGCAGTAGAAACGGCAACGTCACAAACATCACCGAAGAACCTACTGATGCTTGTTGAAGAACGCTGCCATCTTCTTGGCGGCCCGTCGCTCGCGTTCGCGGCGTTCCTCGTGTGATATCTCTTCGACGCCTGCTGGGACAGCCCTATCGTAGCGTTCGTAGTACCCTTCTGGGACGACCCAATCGTTATAGAACTCCGGCCGTTCGCGTTCGATGATGGACCGCGCGACCCGCGCTCCGTCACCAGCGTTCACAATCGCCTGATGATACGTTTCTGTGACCCGGCCTGCGGCGTAGACTCCATCAACAGTCGTCTCTCCATCGTCGTCCGTCATCACTACTTGGACCTCTCCCGGGTGTTTCTCCGGAACCGTCTCAACGCCGAGCGGAGAAAGGTAGTCCGTCTCCGCCCACGACGTGACGAGGACGTACCGAGTACCGTACGTCCCCTCCCGACTGTGAACGCGGAACCCGCCGTCGGACGTTTCCGAAATGCGTTCTACGGCTGCTTCGAGGCGGTTACAACCGACGGCATCGGTGTGTTCGCGGGTCAGTTCCCGGAAGTCCGTCGGCGAGATTCCGGCCGGGAAACCAAGGTAGTTTTCGAGGAATGCACACTTCTGGAGTGTCGATTGTCCGTGGTCAAAGAGCAGTACCTCAAAGTCGGCGCGAGCCAGAAAGACGCCGGCCGCCGAGCCAGCAGGGCCGCCGCCGACGATTGCGATATCGTAGCTGTCAGTCATCGTTTCGTGTGTCTCAGTCATTGCAGTTCAGAAATTGCTCGTTCATCGTCACCATGCTCGCTCCCATGCTCGCTCGTCGCATCCGGCGCGTGAAGGCACCGGACACGTGCGTTTCCGATCATCTCGAAGTCAGGGTGGCGCTCAGCACACTCTGCAGTCGCAGCGGAGCAACGCGGATGAAACGGACACCCTGCCGGTCGGTCAGCGGGATCCGGCGGATCACCGCGAAGCGGAGTCGGATGTTCGTCCCGAGGGTCATCGCTCGGAATTGCGCGGAGCAACGCTTCGGTGTAGGGGTGACTCGGATGCCGGAACAGTTCATTCGCTGGCCCGGTTTCGACGATTTCGCCAGCGTACATGACTGCGAGCCGATCTGCGAGATACTGGACGACATCGAGATCGTGTGAGATGAACACGTATCCGACGCCGAATCGCTGTTGTACGTCCTCAAGCAAGTTGAGAATCGTCGCCTGCGTCGCCATGTCGAGACCAGACACCGGCTCGTCGAGGACGATCACGTCAGGGCTATGCGCCAGCGCTCGTGCCAACGCGACACGCTGGAGTTGGCCACCGGACAGTTCTCGCGGATATCGGTCGGCGATGTGTGAGGGGAGACTCACACTCTGCAACAAGCCATCAATCCCGTCGAGATCCGATCCGTCCTCGGTGTCAGTCCCCGAGTCATCGAGCGCCTCGGTAAGTGACCGACTGATCGGCCACCGCGGATCGAAACTCTGCCGAACGTGCTGAAACACGACACCAATGCGACGACGCTGAGCGGGAGACCGGTCGCTGTATCCGCCGACACAGGTGCCGTCGAGAAGAACCTGCCCGTGATCGGGTGTCAGTTGGCCAGTGAGAAGTTTTGCGAGGGTAGATTTACCGCATCCGCTCTCCCCGACGAGCCCAACCGTTTCACCGTCTCGAACGGCCAGTGAAGCGTCACAGACGGCTTTGGCTGGTGGCTCGTCGTCCCGCAGCAAATCGAGGAACGACCGATCCGACGAGAACGCTTTCGAGACGTTCTGTAACTCGATAACCGGCCTTCTCGGTTGTGATCCGTTCACGTTACATTCCTGGTCTGTCATTCGTCTCACCCCCATCGGGTACTGTCCGTTCCGTCCGCTGCGGTGACGGTTGATCCGTGGCAAGCGGTGCTTCTACGCAGGCCGCTCGATGTCCAGCATCGAGTTCGATGGTTGGAATTTGTCCCGCGCGACACGCCGACGTCGCGTGCTGACACCGGTCAGCAAACGGACATCCCTTGTGGCCGCCGATAGAATCGACGGGCGTTCGCTCGACTGAGCGAACCCGTTCGCCCGGCGCTCTATTTCGGACCGAACAGTCGAGAAGCGTTCGGGTGTAGGGGTGTTCCGGGTCGGTCAACACCTGATCAACTGGTCCGGCTTCCATCACTTGCCCGCCGTACACGACGACGACGCGATCACAGGTTTGTGCGATGACGCCGATATCGTGAGAGATGAGGAGGACACCGATTCCGCGCTCGTCTCTTAGGGCGCGGATTCGCCGAAGAATATCCGCTTGGGTCGTCGTATCCAGCGCTGTCGTCGGCTCGTCAGCGACCAGTAACGCGGGATCACTCGCCAATGCAATTGCGAGGACCGCACGCTGACGCAGTCCACCAGAGAACTCGTGTGGGTATGCCGACGAGCGGGATTCCGGGTTCGGGATATCCATCTGTTCCAGCAACTCGATAGCGCGTTCGCGTGCGTCTGCCCACGCCGAACGATTCCGAAATAGCGGCACGCCGAGAAAATCGAGAAGACGCTGCCGAGAGTCGGTCTCGTGTATTCGTACCGCTTCGGCAATCTGTTCACCGACCGAAAACACCGGGTTCAGCGTCTCGGTCGGATCCTGAAAGACCATCGAGATTTCATTCCCCCGAATTCGGCGGAGCGTCGCTTCGTCAGCGGTAGTTAGCTCGGTTCCGTCGAACCGTATCGTTCCGTCCGTGATCCGCCCGGGATCTTCTAGTCGGAGGATCGATTGTGCGGTAACGGACTTGCCGCTCCCGCTCTCACCGATGAGACCGACTATTTCTCCGCGATCGACGCTGAATGTCACACCGTCAACCGCGTGGACAGTTCCACGGTCAGTGTCGAAGCGCGTGTGCAAGTCTTCGACGCGAAGTAGTGTCTCAGTCACAACTGCTCGATTTGTGCCGACTGGGTCGGCGAGAGTGTTTCTCTGAGTCGGTCACCGAGGAGGTTGAATCCGAGGACAGCGAGCATGATACAGATGCCAGGAGCATTGACGAGCCACCACGCTTGGCGCAGGTAGTTTCGCCCCGACGCGAGCATCGTCCCCCACTCGGGTGTCGGTGGTTGGGCACCCAGACCGAGGAACGACAGCCCAGCAGTCCCGAGTATGACTCCACCGATATCGAGTGTGGCGAGAACGACGACGGGTGCGACGATGTTCGGAATCAAGTGGGACGTAGCGACGTGTAGCCGGGAGCGACCGAGGAGCCTCGAAGCGGTTACGAACTCCCGTTCTCGAAGCGAGAGAACACTGCTCCGAACCAACCTGGCGTAGGACGCCCAGCCAACCACCGCCAGCGCGAGCATCATGTTCACGAGACTCGGGCCGAGAATCCCAGCGATAACGAGTGCGAGGATGATGCCGGGGAACGCGAGCAACGTATCTACGAGTCGCATCAGCGCCTCATCGACCCATCCGCCAGCGTAACCGGCGACGAGACCGACTGCCGCTCCGACGACGAGTCGCACAGCCGTCACAGCGACTGCAATGCCGAGTGATAATCTGGCACCGTAGAGGAGGCGCGTGAGTACGTCGCGGCCGAGTTGGTCGGTTCCGAGCGGATGTGCCAGCGATGGAGGCTGCAGTCGGTTGAGGAGATGCTGTTCGACCGGATCGTACGGAGACACCATCGGCCCGAACACCGCGAGTACGAGCAGCCCGAATACGACGACAACACCGAACTGCGTGAGGCGATTCGCGGGAACGATATCAGTCCACTGTCGCCGCTTGTCGGTCGTTCGCTGTGTCGGCACATCAGAAGCGGACCCACTCACGTCGGTTCACCCCCGAGACCGATTCGTGGGTCGAGTCGGCTGTAGGTCAGATCGACCGCGAAGTTCGTCAGGACAAAGATGACACCGATGAGTAGCGTCACGCCCTGAATAATCGGGTAATCGCGTGCGAAGATCGCATCAACCAGTAGCGTTCCGAGACCCGGCCGTTGAAACACGGCCTCGACGACGACCGCACCGTTGAGAACGTAACTCAACTGTAATCCGATGATCGTCACGACGGGAACGAGCGCGTTCCGGAAGGCGTGTTTGTAGATCACGATTCGCTCGCGCAGACCCTTCGATTGAGCGGTTCGAATGTAGGCGGCATCGAGTACGTCAAGCATCGCTGTTCGAACCAACCGGGTGATGATCGCCGCCATCCCCGATCCAAGCGTCAGCGCTGGGAGGACCAAATATTCGAGCCCGCCCGCACCCGCCACGGGGAATATATCGAGCCAGAGAGAGCAGGTGATGATGAGCAGGTACCCAAGCCAGAAGTTCGGCATCGAAACACCGACGAGTGAACCGAACTGTGCGGTGTAATCGAGCCGGCTACCCGGGTTGACTGCGCTTGCGATTCCGGCAGGGACCGCAATCGTGATCGCAACGAGCATCGAGGCGACGGCGAGCGCAACCGTATTAGGCAATCGCTGTACGATCATCGCCGTCACCGCCTGATCGCTATAATACGACTGGCCGAGGTCGCCACGAACCACATCACCCATCCAGCGCGTGTACTGCACCAAAAACGGGTCGTCAAGCCCGTTTTCCTCGCGGAACTGCTCGACTGCTTCTTGGGACGGCGTCTGTCCATCCATCTGCTGAGTCAGTATCGTTCGCGCGGGGTCGCCGGGCGTGACGAATATCATCCCGTACGTGAGAAGTGAGACGCCGAGCAGGACGACCCCCATTGTCAGCAGTCGCCTGAGAACTTCCTGCCCGTTCATGCTAGTCCCGACACCTTCCAGACGGAGCAGTGAACGAACCAGCCGCGCATTCGTTCCCGGTCATGTCAGTTACTCCGAGAAAGATCGGACCAATCCACCATATTGTCGATCGGATGAGCGTCGATTCCGGAGACGTTCGACTGTCGTCCGAAGACGTACTCGTTGTAGTACAGCGGTATGATCGCACCAGTGTCAACGACTCGTCGTTGTACTTCTCCGTAGTAATCGCGCTTCTCCGCCATTGTCTCAGCCCGGTATCCCTTCTCGATGAGGCGGTCGATTTCCGGACCGGGGTTGTAGATACCGGTTCCGTTTTGCTTGTGCAGTTTCCGGTTATCACTTCCCTTCGAGTGGAACATCGCTCGAATGAGATAATCACAGGCGGCGCTGTTTGAGCCAAACCCGACGAGTGTCAGATGTGACTCACCGGATGTGAACTTGTCATAGAACGATGCCGGGTCAACCTGCCGAATCTCGCTATCGACGTTGATGTCTTCGAGCCATCCGGAGAGGATCTGTGCAATCGTTCTATCGTCAGTGTTCTCGCTGTTGATCAGTATCGAGAGCGTTTCGCCGTCGTATTCGGACTCTGCGACCAGTTCTCGTGCCCGGTCTCTGTCCGGACCGTAGGTCGGGAGGTCGTCGTGGATAGCCCACGGAATAACTGACGAGATGGGGCCTCGTGCTGGCTCGCCGATTCCATTCAAGACGCTCTCAACGAGTTGGTTCTGATCGACAGCCCAGTTGAGGGCTTTGCGAAGTTGTTCGTCCGTCGTTGGCGATTTGTAGAGATTGACTGCGACGAATCCCGCTTCGGGTGCAAGTTGCGTTTCGATGGCCGTTTCGGCGGCCTCCGCAAGCGACGAAGCCTTGCTTTTCGGGGTTTTCTGGGCGACATCGATTGACCCCTCCTGAAGCGAGAGAACGCGCGTATTGGGATCTTTGATCCATTTGAACGTGAGCGTAGCGGGGTTCGGCGTTCCGTCCCGATGCTCGTCGTACGGCGCGAGCGTGACTGCCTGTTCCTCTTCGACATGCGCTACTTGGAATGGTCCTGTACCGACCGGTTTGTCAGTTGTATCGGGATGTTGGATCCCAAAGTAGTTGTGCGAGATCGTCCCGGGGAATGCAGGAAACGGCTCTGCTGTCTGGAATCTGACCGTGTAGTCGTCAACTGCCGTGACGCCATCAGGTTCGACTCCGATCCACCCCGGGACCCACGACCACTGCTCGAAAACGCGGTCGAACGAGCGAACGACAGCGTCAGCGGTAAGTTGATCACCGTTGTGGAAGGTAACGTCTTCTCGAAGAGAAAAGTCCCAAGTCGTTTCGTCAACCGTCCGCCACTCAGTTGCCAGCAGTGGTTCGGTCTCCATATCATCCGTAACGCCCACCAACGGCTCGAATACGTGGGTGTAGTACGGGTTGATACCGTTGAAGACATCCCACTTTTCTCGTGTCGGATCCCGAGCGAGAGCCACAGTGAACCCTTCGTCCGAGTTGGACTGTGAGCTACTACAACCCGCAATCAACCCAGCAGCGCCTGCTGCTACGCCGCCGAGAAATTGCCGCCTCGAAGAGTGTCTCTGCATCGATAATCACCCGGATACTGGTTGGCGCGGCATCAAAACTGGAGAAAAACGAGACTGTACTGCCACTCCGCGTACCGAATTAGGCCGAAGATGTTCCGGAGCCATAGTAGACACAGGACAACCCGGCATGAAAACAATACTGGTTTTGTTAAGTAAACTGTACTTGTATATGGTGTGGTATCACCCATCGTTCTGACGAAACCGTTCCGCGTATTCTCGCTCAAAAGAGATTTCACGGCAGGGCCCACGAGACGACACTCGGTACAGACTCACGCACCTCCAGAACCCCATGAGAAACGGGACGTGGACCTCTCAGTGTCGTCTTGGCCATATCGGTCTGAGCGTGGTTGTACTTGGACTGCCGTTATGTCTATTATCAGGCTGTGTTCATGCCATTTATTTCAGAGAAAACGTATGACGACTCCGATACGAATCTGAGATGAAGACATGCAGCGACGAACGTTCGTCGCCTCCAGTGTTGGGGTACTCGCATCGATCGCAGGATGTACCAGTGGACGGTCAACCGATCGTGAGAATGCGATAACAACAACGCCGAGTACAGAAGCGGACCAACCGACAGCAGACAAACAAATCACGGTTGTCACCGAAGAAACAGATCCCATCGAAGAGTCATTCATCCAGGCAAACATCGTTGAAAATGAAAGCCAGATATCCGAGACCGAGACAGTCTACAGGTATCGTGATGCGGAAGTCCAAGCCCTAGCGGAGGTACAGTCGGCGGTTCGAGAAGCGGGTGAGAACTCTGATACCTTCGGGGGTGGATCAATCTCTTCTCAGGAGCAGATGGAACGGGTTGCCGGGATAGACTACGTCAGATATCAGGATTACATCGTACGCGTTAGTATCGTGCGCCTTGACTGAGATCAGTATTTTCCGCGATTTGTCTCGGATTTGATATTCGTAGACACCCCCCAAGTACGAGCGCTGTGTTCATCCTCTATCTGGTAACGGTGTTTGAATTTCCTGCAGGACCGTCGCCTCCCACGGCTTTCGAGAGACGATTCAGCATACGTGCAAATGACTCACATTCACACATAGACTCTTGGATAGGCGTTCTATGACGTTCTCAGAGACTGAACGACCGATATTCAAGTAAAGGTGGAGAAAACCTCATTTTTATACTTTTTGAGAAATATCATCGATCCGATGAGAGTCGTGAAGAACACGAGAACAACAACAGCCCTTGAGATTGTTCTCGGCTCAGCGTTTCCGCCAACGACAACGCCGGCGAGCATAGCTACAATCAATGCAGTAAATAAAGAGAGAATATACGCGCCGACTGCCTGAACGGATTCTGCTATTCGCACCATAGACTCGTCTATCTCAAACTTAGAATAAATGGATAGCGACATACTCTAAGACATCAAATCCGTGAAATCCGAGAACAATCGGTGCGTAATCTCCTACGAAGGTGATTGTCGCGTACTTGTATCCACGCTTGTACTCGCCGTCTTTCTTGTATCCGCTCGCCATCTTCGGGTAGTTCGATTTCACGATGACGCGCTCCAAGGGATGACAGTGAGGACTCGATCGACGATTGAGCGTTACCTGAATTATTCGTTGAAAATATTATACTTTCTCTTTTTGAGTATATCCTCGCAGTTCAGGGATGGTATCTGGCTTGGACTACATTGATGCGAAAATTCGATTTAATGTCTCCAGGGCCAGCAGCAATGTCCCAGTAAAGAAGATCACATAGTAGAGGGCACGACGCAGAAGGCACTGTCTAGTTAGTGACCTCCTCAACCGGCGTACGTCCGTTGAGCGATTGATGCGGTCGTTGAAAGTTATAGTATTGCGCAAATTGTATGAACCACTCGCGGACGCTTCCGTGACTGCCCACCCACGAATTATGGAAGCGGTCGACTCGCATTTTGAGGGTATGAAACCATTTTTCGATGAGGTTTCGCTCGACGTAGTCAAGCCGACCGCTCAATCCTAATCGAGAGAGGGCAGTCTGATAGCCATAGCCATCAACCAGAAACACAGCATCTGAGAGATCATGTTTCTCGGAAAGTCGATGGAGAAACGCAGCAGCCGGATCGGTACCATGCCGTCCAAACAACTCGACATCGAGAATCAGCTTCGTCTCGATGTCTATTGCGGCGTACAACCAAGACCACTCACCGTTGATTTTGACAGCGGTCTCATCAACCGCAACCCGCTTCGGCGTTGCCTCAGGCGGGTTGTGACCGCTGTCAGCCAGTCGATGTACCCACTGCCAAACAGCTTGATGAGAGCGTTCAACGCCGAGTATTCGAAGAATTTCTTTTGTCTCTCTAAGCGAACACCCGGTCGCGTGGAGCTGGACGGCGAACACCCTGACGGGTGTCGCCGTCCGCTCACGCTCCCAAGTTTCTTCATAATCCGTCTCAAAGCACTCGCTGAGCAGGTCTGCGAGCATCTTGACCAACTAACTCAACGACCTGCTCGTTCCTCAAACTGGCTTAACTAGACAGTGCCTATCTCCTAATATGATCAATCGGATGAAACCTCCAAACAAGATCAGTAGAAGAACATTGATGGAAGTGAGTGGTCTCACTATTGCTGGATTGGCGTCTATGGGCGCAGTCAGTGCGGACCCTGGTAGTGAATCAACCCAAAAAGATCGCAAAGGTAGTTCTGCTGTTGGAAAGGGCTGGATTAAGGCGCAAGGAAACAAGGTCAAGTTGAATGTGACTCAGGAAGAAATTGACGAACTTGACATCTCAGACTTTCCTGAAGCACCAGAAGGTGCCAAATTGGTGACTCTCCAAGAAATCCAACTACAAGTTGGGGCAATCAACGAGAAAATTGAGTCTGGGGAACTAAAAATCGCCAGTGTGAATTCAAATGGAGTCCCAGAAGTAAAAAGAGCTAACAAAAACGGAGAATCGGATAAATGACGTGCAACAAGTCTGGATACGCTTATGAGATATATGGCGTGTACAATAGGTACGACATTTGGCTGAGCGAAGGAAATATCGATGACTTGAATGCACTGTTCGATATCGGGGCAGGGGCTTCAGCTATTGCTGATGCTCTGTATAAATGGGGTGTTCTTGAGGCTGGCACACCACCCGCTGTCGGAACTCTGATTGCAGGAGCTCTCTTGGTTGTTAAGGGGGAAATCAATTTGAAAGCTGATGGATGTGGGGTTCACATAGAGGTCCAATCCACAGCTCCTCCTCTTCCTACTGTCGGCTACCGAAACGTAGAATCTCAGTAACTAATTGGTTATTTTTTAGAACACATTTTCAGTATTTTTCAGATTCAATTCAACGGTTCACAAAAAGTTCAAGAATCCCCCATAAAAGTAAAAATCCACCCAAGGTGGCATATATTAGTGGGGGAATCGATAATAGATCGTAGTCAAACAGTTGTCCAATACCCAACAAAACTAGAACGGTACCCAACACAAATACAGCAGTTATCTTCCCTCGGTTCGTTAAACGATCTTCTAACATACTGGTCATTTTATCCACACTCATAATAAATGTTGGTTTGTTATAATCTTCCCGATAACGTGAGAGTTGGACGACACCGGTATAGGACGCCTTTGATGCATGTATCCAACGAATTACTTAGACTTGAAGATGCGACTATATTTCGAGCGTTGCGGTCATCTACTTGAATTCTGAGCCATAGTAAGGAATTATGCCCTCCACACAACTCTCTCGACGCGACGTCTACCGATCTCTCGCACAGCACGAGTATTCGACATGGCCGACCTATTCTTCCACACCCCTCTACGACCGAAGTTCACTCGGAGGCCTCACAGAAGACATCAGAACCGTCGCAGCAGAATGGTTCGACCACGAGGCTCACGACTCAGTCGAGACGTTCGTAGTTCACTATCCCCTCGAATACATCGACTTCGACCCGCACGACCGCGCTATTCTGTCTCGACTCAGTATCCGATGGCTCAATTGTTCAGGGCGTTTCTCCTCAAAGCACTCCACGGCTGGAGCCACGAGACCGCTCTCGTCGAATACCTCCAACAGCGTCCGTCGCTCGGTGAACAACTTGGCTCCGAGACGTTACCCGACCAGTCGACGCTGTGGCGAACGTGGAACCAACGGTTTACTACTGAAGTTCAGGAGACGATTCAGAAGGCTGCTCAAACGATTCTCGTCAAAGCGGAGATGGCTGGAGTAGATGTCCCCCGAAGCCCCCCACGGACGATCAACCGTCTCGACGAGAACGACGAGGATACTGCTCTCAATGACCAAGAAGTACTCTCGAAAACAGACAAGGTCGTCGAGGAAATTCAAAGAGTCGCGTATCCCTCGTTCTCGTTGCATCGAGGTGAGTCCAGAGAGATTCACACGAACTCGTTCTGGGACCTCCAGACGTACCTCGGACTCCGAGAGAACCTCGCTGCGAACGAGGGAGCACGGAGCTTCACACTCGAATCCGACCGTGAACGCACACCACTGGGTCACACTCACCGATCCAGCCTACGAGAACTCTCCATCGGGGAGGTTCGAGGAATGTATCGTGAGGCCGTTGGACGGCTGATAGACCGACTCGCAGAGACGAACGAGTTCTATCGTGCGGGAACCGTTGCAATCGACATCACAGAAGATGACCCATTCACCGGGGACCGGGCGGGACATGAGAGTGAGATTATCGGGACGAAGGAGAAGACGGATGAATACGCGTATCAATGGGCGACGGTCCAACTTGTGGGTAATGCAGTCCCGTTGGTCTTAGACGCCAGGCCAGTCCGGAAGGGCGATACCCGTCTTGAGATAGTGCGCGACCTACTCGACTCGGCAGAAGAGATGGTGATGGTCGACGACGTCTTGATGGATCGAGAGTTCGATAGCCAGCACGTCTTAGAAGAGATTTCTTCTCGGAGACTTCAGTACGTAGTTCCGAAGCGGATGCGGACTAGCGAGAAGGAAACAGCTCGTCAATTGTGCGAACACGATATTGACCGTCAATCGGTCGACCGTGGACTGCATTTAGGAGACGATGAGTGGCACGAGACAACTCTCGTGTATCGACGGAAGGAGAACTCTGAGCACACGGACTATCGGCAGTACTCAGTGTTCATGACGAATTACGAAACCGAGGCTATCGGAAAATATGGGTCGCGCTGGGAAATCGAGAGCGGTTACAAGAGTATCAAGCGGTTCATGGCCGCAACGACGTCGAAGAACTTCGTGCTGCGGTTCTTCTACTTCGCATTCGCGTGCCTATTGTATTCGATCTGGAGGTCAGTTGATCTCCTCGTGCAGGTCGAATTGGCTGGTGAATACGACCGGCCACCAGTGGTGACGGCAAATAGCGTCTTGACGCTGTTGAAGAAGCAGACAGGGATTGGGTAGGCTACCGTCCCGTTTCGACGTCCGCCCTGGTGGTGAGCAGCAGGTCCCTCCTGATGCTTGCTGCGTATCATAACCAGTTAGTGTTTTAGAATAAATCGGCGTGGAGACGGGGAATTGAAGCGACTCCCCTTCCTCAGTTCGGCTACATCCACGCATCAGAGGCCCTCTATACTGGATGTAGTCTCAACTTCCAGTCTTCACAAATAGATATATCGACATATGATTTATAAAATGTAGAACCAGCGTATTTTGCAGCGCTACTGTCTAAATTCGGACGATTCAGACCATCAGTACAGAACTTTGTTTTACCTCAATAAAGACAAGTGGATTCGAGGGGGTCCGCGCTGTCCCCTCATTCCAACCGCGAGACAAATGGCACAGTGACAATCGAAGGGAAAACCAGTTGAGTTCGGTGAGTGTGGGCGTTCCACCCGAGCGATCAGGTTATCCAATGCTAACACCGCTTCTCATCCCCCCGTTCAACGAATAAAGAGATGTGTCCCGAAGCATTATCCAGTACAGTCAGTGTGGTTACACCATATATAAGACCAGATAGCCAAGCTATGATACTTGACCGTGCCTATTTATACCCATATAAACAAATAGTACTATCAAAAGAGACAATTAGTGAACAGATACGTCGGAAACAACATTGATACAGTACACACCAACAACGATCAGGAGGATACCAAGAACACCGGCGAGGTCAATCGACTCATCAAAAAACACGATGCCGATTCCTGCGATGCCGACGATTCCCAACGCCGCCCACGTTCCGTACACGACGCCGATTGGGAGTTCCTCCATGGTCAGCGAAACCAGATAGAACGCAATCCCGTAGCCGAGGAGGACGCCCAAACTGGGAAGTGGTTTCGAAAACCCTTCCGAAAGTCTGAGAGCGGTCGTTCCGATGACTTCAGCGATGATTGCGCTGACAAGCAACAGATAGGGGTTCATACAATATGCTCCAACCACGATAGTATGGAGTTATTGGAATATAGCACCACTTGTGGTCCGTTTCAGGAAGTACAGCAACCGGTACGTCGAAACGGTATCATACACATATTTACTGAAAACAGAGAGACAGTTCGCTATGACGGCGCTGAGCGAACTGGGCCTCTCAAGTTACGAAGAGAAAGTCTATCGGACGCTCCTCGTAACCGGGACGGCGACAGCGACGGAGCTATCAGCGGCCAGTAGCGTCCCCAAAGGTCGCATTTACGATGTTCTCAATGGTCTCGAAGCCCGAACACTGATTCAAAGTCAATCAACTGATCCGACGAGATACATCGCCGTAGACCCCGAGACCGCAGTTGACAGACTGCTCGCCGAACGAACGGATGAACTACAACGGGAATGGAACCGCTACCACGAACTGGCAGCGACAATCCACTCTAATCTACCGCCAACCCCAGCGGCCGACGGCAGTGTCTGGCTTGGCACACTCGGTAGCGACGAGATGAACACTGCCATCCGGCAACACGTCCAGACTGCAACTCGCTCCGTACGCGGCACCGTAGGGCCACCCTACGAGCATGCATCGTGGGAGACGCTCCGGTCGGAGTTCGATGCGTTCTTCGGCGCGATGCAGACAGACGTCAGCGTCTCGCTCATATTCAGTGACGAGGTGCTAACGACGCTCCCTGAAACCTTCCCGGAGTTGGTAAAATCGAAATCGGTAGACATCTCGATCAGCGTGCTGCCGGAGATTCCGGTTTCCTTCGACATCATCGATCAAACCACGACGATGATCGATATCCCAAATCCACGGGGAGGAGCCGACCGATTCGGAGTCGTGGGAGTGAAAGAAACCGATATCGTCGCCGAGTTCGAGCGACAGTTTCAACAGTTGTGGTCCGACGCGATACCCTTGATCGGATGACAGCCGCCGTGCCCGCAACGGCGGTGCAGTCAAAACCCTCCGTTGTATATCACGCACAGAGACCGTATGGACAGACAACGTGACACGGCCCGAGTACCCGTCAACGTACTCAGACAACAGGTAGCTGACGCCGCCGGCGTCTCTGCGTCGCTCGTCGAAATCGAAAACGTAGACGTGGACGAAAACGTACTCTCAGTATCGTTCTCCGTGCCCGACGGCGACGCACCGATGGTGGAAGTTCTCGTCGAACACCCGGATGGGCGGACCGACTCGACAGTGGTCGAACTGCAAGGGCCGACGGGCCTGAAAGTGTACGGAGAGCAGATTCGCATCGAGTACGCCGGGCGTGACAGCGAGACCGACGATATCCTCGTGACGGTGGACCAACGCCGCGGTGATGACTGGGTGACACTCCTCGGATGCGGGCAGATGTGGGGCCGTCGAGACAGAACGAGACGGCGAACCGGTCCGCGTAACCTGCCACGCCGAGACACCGCATGGGGTTGGTGAGGAAAAGGGAACCGAGTAGCGGCGATTCCAGACGAAAGGTGAATCGGTGACGGGCGGCGCGAACGAACGCTCAGCAACCGGCCACTCAAGTAGGAGGAGTTCGAACCTTGACCGATGCCAATCGTCGAAGTGACACTCCCCGACGAGTTGTTGACCGAGTTCGAACAGCTCGTAGACGAAGAGTTCGTGACCGAGGAGCAAGCCGTCGAAGAGCTTCTGAGTATGGGTATCGACGCCTACAACGTCAGTGTCGTGGACGAATCCACGCCCGGCGACGACTTCATGGACGGCGCAGAAAACAACCTGTTCGACACCGCGAGCGACCCCGGCGGAATCAACGACGACCGACTCTGAACCGCGCGTGCTTTTCGACCGGGATCCGTTTCTCCCGGGCCACAAGCGTTCAAACGAGACGACGCGACCCCGATTCAGGCGTCACGTGAGAACCAGCGGAACGGGCGTAAAGGAGAGTACGCCGAGGAGAAGCGTGAGTCCACCAATCGCGAGTCGAGACGCTCCGAGCGCGGAATCGTCAAGCGGTTCTGCGCTCCCCATGCGGGCGAAAAAGAGCGTCAGGAATCCCCAGACGACCCAGAGGCTCACCGACTGACCGTCACCGAAAGCGTACAGATACGCGCCGAGACCGAACAGAGCGGCCGGGACGAGACGCTGAATCGTCCCGTGTGCGCGCCCGAACATCGCGCGGACGATGTGACCACCGTCGAGTTGCCCGACTGGAAGGAGGTTGAGGAACGTAACGAACGCTCCAACCCACCCGCCGACGACGACGGGATTGGCCATGAGGGATGCGTCGGCGTAGACGAGTTGCTCACCGAGTGCGGCCGCGATGAGTTGAATGAGCGGCGGGTAGCCCAACTGTATGGGGAACGCGCCGACTTCAACAGGCGGGAGCGTGACGCCGACGGCCGTCACGATAACTGTCGCTCCTAGGCCTGCCAGTGGACCAGCCACGCCGATATCGAACAGCGACTTCCGGTCGGGAAGCGTGTCGTTCATGCGGATAACCGCGCCCATCGTGCCGAGAAGCGTCGGGAGAGGGAGGAAATAGGGAAGTGACGCCTGCACGTCGTGATAGCGACTGGCGACGTAATGGCCGAGTTCGTGAACGCCGAGCACACCCAAGACGGCGACGGTGAACGGCCACGCTTCCACGATACGCGCAGGATGCGACAGGGTGTCGATGCCGTACCACTGTGACCCAGCGAACAGCGTCGTCAAGACGGTCGCAAGAAAGAGGATGACATTCGTCGTCGGGAAGCCGTCGATACCGACCGACCGCTCTCGTGCGACGAGAGCGTACTCTCCGAGTTCGTGTTCCATCGAAACGGTGTAGCCGCGGTCACGGAACAGCGGAGCGACGGCACGGACAACTGATTCGTGGTCCGAACGCGGTTCGCCGTAGTAACGCACCGCATCGGCCGTCGATTCCACCTCGTACACGTCGAACGTGTCAGCAAAGTGACTGGGATGAGGGGCATCGCCGGGAGCCGTCTCGCTCATCGTTCCAACTACGGACTGGACACACATAGGTCCACAGAATGTCGGAGGGAATGCCCGTGAACGAGGACGTTTTACGTGTCGCACCCTGGAGAACCCCGGGTGCCGCCACACAGTCTGTGCTACGTCGCCGAGCTTTTCGAACCCAATCAGTCGTCCGCAGGGACGGTTCGGGCGAGCGACTTGTCACGCCACGTGCTGCGACGGTACCACGCATAGGCGATGACCGCGCCCGCGACGTTGGAGACGGTGAACGCCATCCAGATGCCCGTGGAACCGTGGTCAAATGACTGCGAGGCGAAATACGCGAACGGCAGGCGGATGAACCCGAGCATCAGGACGGCGATAGCCGCTGCCGTCAACGTCTCGCCCGCACCGCGGAAACTCCCGGTGTACGAGCGCATGATACCGATGAAACCGAACGTCGGCGCGACCCAGTAGAGAAAGTCCACGCCGACGCGAATTACATCCGGATCGTTGGTGAACACCGCAATGATCGGTTCGGCGGCGACGAACGCGATGACACCGGCGAGCGTAAGGATACCGAACATCGCCATCGCCGCGATGTTTGCCGCCCGCTCGGCGCGCGCCGGCTTTCCAGCACCGATGTTCTGCCCGGTCATCGTCTCAACACCGCGGGCGACGGCGATAGCGGGGAGGAAGATGACCGAAAACACCCGCACACCGATACCGTACGCGGCGACGACGGTCGTCGGGAACATGCCGACGACGATGAGGAGCAGATTCACAGAGAGCGCACGGCCCGTCCCCTCGATGGAGGCAGGAATGCCGATAGAGAGGAGTCGTTCGAGAAAGTCGAAGTTGGGACTCATCTGCCAGAGGTGAATCTGGACACCGCGCGATCCGTCAAACATGATGTACAGGCCGACGATGAGCGCGAGCGAGCGCGAGAAGACAGTGGCGATAGCCGCGCCCGCGATTCCGGATCCGGTATAGCCCGTCATGGCGAACAGTTGCGACTGGAGATTGCCGAGTCCGAGCATCGTAAACAGCGGATTCGCCTCGAACCCGAAGATGAGGATGGGATCTAAGGCGATGTTGAGGACGACGGACCCGAACATGACGAGCATCGGCGTAATCGTGTCGCCGTACCCTCGCATGAGAGCGACGAAGACGAAGAAGCCGAACATGAACGGCAGGCCGAGCGAGATAATCTGCATATAGTCTCGCGCGAGCGGAAGCACGTCCGGCGACGCACCCAGTATTCCGAGGAACGGGCCAACTGCAACGTAGCCTAACACGCCGAGAAACAGCGATCCAACGAGCGAAAACGTCACCGTCTGCGATGCGGCGTATTCGGCTTCGTCCTCCTCTCCGGCACCCGTATGCTGGGCGACGAGGACGCTCCCGGCGACGGACAGGCCCATCCCGAAGGAGATGAGAAGAAACACCATCGGGAACGCGAAGCTGATCGCCGCAAGCGCGTCCGTGCTGAACCGACCGATCCAGTACGTATCCGCGAGGTTGTACGCCGTCTGGAGGAGGTTAGTGACGACGATTGGGAGGGACAGATAAAACAGCGGTCTGGCGATATCGCCGGACGTGAGGTCGAACTCGTCGCGTCCTTTGAATACGCGATCCAACCGGTCGCGGATACTCATTCGGTGTCCACCTCAGCGGACGCCGGGAGGAGCGTACTCTCGACGTAGCTTCGAAACGCCGACAGCGAATCGTCCAGCGGAGTGCCGACAGCGACGTTCTGCGTCCGTGCCCCCCTAACGTAGGTGGCGACGAACGACGCCGCCTCGTCGGGGGCAACGTCCTCACGGAAGGTCCCGTCCTCAACGCCCGCAGCGAGTATCGAGCGAATGCGTTCGGTGAAAGCGTCGTCAAACCGTTCGAGTCGCTCCCGGAACGACTCGTCGTAGGGTGCTTGCGCTTCGATTTCGAGGAGCGCCGTCCGGAACTCGTGCGGGTCGTCGTCAGCGGGTGGCAGCATCACCGTTTCAATGAGCGAGAGCAGTTGTTCCGCTGGGTCGTCACCCGGCGGGTCCGCGATACGCTCTTCGAACTGGCCGTAGAGGCGGTCGAGAAACGAGAGCAAGAGGTCGTGTTTGCAGTCGAAGTGGTAGTGAAGTGCCGCTTTACTCAATCCAGCCTCGTCC
Source organism: Halogeometricum borinquense DSM 11551 (assembly GCF_000172995.2). Classification (GTDB taxonomy): domain Archaea; phylum Halobacteriota; class Halobacteria; order Halobacteriales; family Haloferacaceae; genus Halogeometricum; species Halogeometricum borinquense. The sequence goes on along the minus strand of NC_014732.1, from coordinate 141,482 downwards.
GCGATATCTTGCATCGTCAACGCCGCGTACCCGTGCGTACGGAGTGCGCTGTGCGTCCCATCCATGATGTCGTCGGCAGCGTCAGAACTCATGCATACCAACCGAGAAAATCGGTCACTACATGTACTGACTGTCTAGTCAGTCAAAAGTGTTGTACCTGACGAGCGGCGTGCCGCCAGCGACAGATCTATACCGCTCGGATCAACCGACAGAAGCCGTGAGACAGCACCACGTGCAGATAGACAAACGGGGACGACCGCAACAGTAGCGGCGGAAGTCAGCCGAAAAACTGGTTGGCGTCTCCCCAGAACAGATCCTGCGGCATCCGTCGTTTCTCGGCCCACGCCTCGAACGAGCGGTCCCCGAGGAGATGTCGCGTCACTTCTTCGGACAGAACACCCGACTCGAAGAGACTCCACACGTCCGCCTCGAGATCGTCCGTCAGGTCCGCTTGCATGACGAATACCATGGGGGCCGAAGGGTATTGGTGTTCACATCGTTACGTCGGGTTAGCACATCCTTAAGCCGCTAGCACAGCCGTTTGGTCCAGAAACACAGCGCGTAGTTACTGAGCAGCGAGTGAAGACTCAACCGAATACTGAGTGTCCATTCCGAACAAAACACCGCGAAAGCCACCGACACGGGTAGCGTTTTGAGGGAGTCACACCAGCCTATCCGTATGAACCTCGAAATCGCAGGGAACGCGGCGCTGGTGACGGCGTCGAGTAGCGGACTCGGTAACGCATCGGCGCGCGCACTGGCACAGGAAGGCGTGAACGTCGTAATGAACGGCCGGGACGAGGACCGACTCGAATCGGCAGTAGCGGAGGTGCAAGCCGATGCCGCCGATGACGCAACTGTGGTCGGGCAGACAGGTGATCTGACCGACCCCGAGGACATCGAGGCGCTGGTCGAACGCCCTGTCGAGGAGTTCGGCCGGTTAGATCATCTCGTCACCTCCGCCGGCGGCCCGCCGTCGGGACCGTTCATGGAGACGACCGACGACGACTGGTACGAAGCGTACGACCTGTTGGTGATGAGCGTTGTCCGGTCCGTTCGCGCGGCCGCAGACCACCTTCGGGCGGGCGACGGCGGGACCATCGTGAATATCACCTCTCGAAGCGTCAAGGAGGCCATCGACGGTCTCGTCCTCTCGAATTCGGTCCGAATGGGCGTTATCGGACTGGAGAAGACGCTCTCGAAGGAACTCGCTCCCGAAGTACGGGCAAACGCCGTCCTCCCGGGGTCCCACGAAACGCCGCGAATCGAGGAACTCATCGAACAGGGCGTCGAACGCGGCGAATACGAGGACTACGAAGACGGACTCGACGACTGGGGACAGGGAATTCCGGTGGGTCACATCGGAGATCCGATGGATCTCGGACGCACTGTCGCGTACCTGTCGTCGCCGCAGTCGGAGTACATCAACGGCGTCGCCGTCCCCATCGACGGCGGGTCCGGCGCGTCGAATCTCTGAAAAACGTCGTTGCCGGCGGGACAGAAGCTGTCGGCACCTGCGAAGGCTTCCGGAATCAGAAGCCACGTGGTCCCCCATCCCGGAGTCTCAAACGTGACAGAGACGACGAGGGACGACGGCCGGACGTACGCGACACGGATGCTGCTTGCCGTCTCCCTCGGCTGGGCCGTTCTCCAGATGGGCCGATTCCTCCTTTCGCCGCTCCTTCCGGCCATTATCAGCGACCTCGGAATTACTGAAGCGACGGCCGGTCTCACGCTCGCGGCGTTTCAGGGCGTCTACGCGCTGACACAGTACCCCGGCGGCGAGTACTCCGACAACTGGAACCGGACGACGCTCATCCTTCCGGGGCTGGCGATACTTGTCGTCGGATTCCTCCTGTTCGGCGTCGCCACCAGTCTCGCCATATTCGTTGTCGCCGCCGTCGTCGTCGGGCTTGGCAAAGGGCTATTCGCCATCCCGTCGCGCGCGCTCGTCTCGGACCTGTTTACGGCGCGTCGCGGCCGCGCACTCGGCATCTACGCCGCAGGGACGGACGTGGGCGGCTTGCTCGCCTCGGGTATCGCCGTCCTCGCGCTCACTTACGCGACGTGGCGGACGCCGTTTCTCCCAGTCGCCGTCATTCTCGCCGTCGTCACGGTACTGTACGCGGTCTGGACGCGCGAAACGTTCCGCGTTGGCTCGTCCTCGCTCGACGCGGTGAGTACGGTGCGCCGCCTCGTCGCCAGTTCCGAGCAACGCGGGACGCTGCTTGCGTTCTCGCTGTTTTACTTCATGGTCGGCGGATTCATCAACTTCTTCCCGACGTATCTCGCTCGCGCCCACGAGTTCTCGGACGGACAGGCGAGCGCAACGTTTGCCGTCGTCTTCCTCGTCGGTCTCGCCGTCAAACCGCTCGCTGGCGGTCTCGGCGACCGGTACTCGCGCCGGAGCATCGCTGTCGGCGGTCTGCTCCTCGCCGCCGTCGCACTGGCCGGTCTGACCCTTGCCACATCGACTGTCGGCCTCCTCGCGGCAACTGTCGTCGCCGCCGCGGGCTACAAAACCGGGTTCCCGCTCGCAGACGCGATTATCATGGACGACGCGCCCGCCGACGGAATGGGTGCTGACCTTGGCGCGGCGCGCGCCCTGTTTCTCGGAGCGAACGCCCTCGGTCCAGCGTACGTCGGCGTCGTCGTTACCTACGCCTCCTACGCGTACGCGTTCGGCGGACTTGTCGTCTGCTTGCTGGTCGCAGCGATGCTGTTGCTCCGAGGGTAAGTTCCGAAATCGAAGAGCGGGGGACAGATTCCTCAGTCGAAAAAGCGGTTCGTTCCCGGTACGTCGGCCGCGTCGTCCGGGAGTTCTGCGTACCAGTCGGCTTCGAACGCGTCGCCCTCGTGTACTGCCGCATCGCCCGTTTCCGGTGTCGCCGCGAAGACGACGAAGTTCCGGGTCGCCTCGCGTGCTTCGTCCTCCAAACGAACCGTAACCGTCCAGACGCCCTCAACACCGTCGAGCGTCACGTCGATACCCGCCTGTTGGCGTACCCACTGTTGGGCCACCGCCGCGTAGTCCTCACCCGGTTCGACTGCCGCGGAGGGAATCTTCGGCGTGCAGTCCTCGCTGACGCGCATGACCAACACTTCGCCGTCCTCGTTGACGACACCGACAGGAGCCAAATCATCGAGGTTGTCGAGCAGTTCGAACTGCGCTTCTTCGACAGTGTCTGTCTCCTCGAAGAACGGAACACCGGCGTCTCGGAGAGCGTCAAGGTCAGTTATGGGGCCGATTGCCGTCGATTCGGTCGTCTCTTCAGTGGCTGGCGGTGTCATCGTTGGAACTGGACTACGGGAAGTCCACCGGCCGCGGTGGCACGTCCGCCCCACTGTGTGTTCACTCAGTTGATAAAAATCTACCGCTGGGCCGAGTGAACGCTGGCGTGAATATTAGTTGACGCCGCGGACCTTCCCCTCGAATTTCTCGCGGACTTTCTCCAGTTTCGGTGGAATCTGAACCGCGCAGTAGGGCTGGTCGGGATTCTTCTCGTAGTAGTCCTGGTGGTACTCTTCGGCCTCATAGAACGTATCGAGCGGCGCGACTTCGGTGACGATGTCGTCGTCGTAGACGCCGGACTCGTTCATCTCGTCGATGAGCGATTCGACCGTTTCACGCTGCGCTTCGGTGTGATAGAACACCGCAGAACGGTACTGCGATCCGACATCAGGGCCCTGCCGGTCCTCAGTCGTCGGGTCGTGAATCGCAAAGAACACTTCGAGGAGTTCCGCGAAACTGATTTCCTCGGGGTCGAATTCGACCTGTATAACCTCGGCGTGGCCCGTCGTTCCTTCGCAAACTTCCTCATACGTGGGATTTTCGACGTGGCCGCCGGCGTAGCCCGAGGTAACGGACTCGACGCCGACGAGTTCTTTCATCGGTGCCTCGAGACACCAGAAACAGCCACCACCGAGTGTCGCACGTTCCGTATCGCTCATACGTCGCCTTGCATCGGCACGAGCAAAAGCCCCTCGGAGCCGGAAGTATCCGACCGCTCGGCGAAGATCTACCACGAATTTGGGTGAAAAACCGGAAAATGCTCATTAGGTATTTCGACTACCTTGAGAACGAGGAACACACAGATGACCGCAGCACAGGAGCAAGAGAATGGCGACGTGTGACCACTGCAGTACGCACGTCTCCGAGCGGTTCGTCCGTGTCTTCGCGGACGACTCGGGGGCGGTCCGCGCCTGCCCGAACTGTTCGGCTAACGCCGGTATCGCCGAAGTGATGCGTAAACGCACCCAGCGTGCCTGAACTCACCCGCTGGCGCTACTGCCCGGGTGCGTCGAACACTTCGACGACCCAGTCACATCGAATGCTTCGACCATCCGGTCTCTATCCTCCTTGATGTCGAGTTGCCGGAGAAAGCAGTTGACTGCAAGTCGTGAGTATGCGTCGGCCTCGTCCCGGGAGCGGAGAACGATCAGTCCGGCGGCGGCGGCCGTTCTGGCTCTTTAGCGTCGTCAGCCTGTGTGACGAACAATCGTCGCGGGAGGACGATACCGCGTGCGAAGATGTACCCGATGAGTCCGATCACAACGCAGATGACCGACTCCATGATCCCAATCGGACCGAGCGCGACACGCCAGAATACAAGAACTGATACTGGCATCGTAACCGATAACGTCACGTCCATGAAGACGGCGAGTATAAACGCGACGGGGTGGGTTTGTGTCGGCACTACTATCACCAGAGGGTATTCTATCAACCTGTTTTATCTTATCAGTATTGAATCTCACGGGTGAGAGATTCCGGACGAGATTCAGAATTCGTCGATAACCGGGATGCCAACCGTTTCGAAGTTCGTCATCGCGGCAAGTGTCTCGGAAACGTCGTCAAGGGCAACACGGTCCGTGACGACGGCACTCGGGTCGAGTTTTCCGCTCGCTACCATCCGGAATATTTCGTCGTACTTCGTCGGCGGCATCCCCAACGACCCGATGAACTCGATTTCGCTCATGACCATCGCGTCCGTGGGTAGTTCGATAGTACCGCCTTCCGCTTCGGTCGTCAGCCCAATCTGGACGTGTTGCCCACGTGCACCGAGACTCTGTATGGAGTTCCGGCACGTTTCCGGAATACCGAGTGCATCGACCGAGACGCCGACGTGGTCGTCCGCGATAGCACGAACTGCGCCGGGGACGCTCCCCGCATCGTTGGCATTCACCGTCGCCGCCGCGCCGAGTTCTTCAGCCAGTTCCAGTTTCTGGTCGTCGAGGTCCACGGCGACGACGTTGCCGCCGAGTGCATCAGCGATGTGGACGGCCGAGAGACCGACGCCGCCGCACCCGTGGACGGCAACCCAGTCGCCCGCCTCGATGTCCGCGCGGTGAGCGAGCGCGTGGAACGAGGTCATGAACCGGCAACCGAGACCGGCCATATCGATAGACGAGACGCCCTCGGGCAGACCAACGACGTTGTAGTCGGCGGCCGGGACGTGTACCTGCTCTGCGAACGCTCCCTGCGCTACCTCAGCGAAACCGAGCGGGACGACGTTCTCGCAGGTGTTTCCGTGGCCGTTAGCGCACTGCGGACAGGTTCCGTCACCGAGATTGAACGGAATCGCAACGTGGTCACCCTCGCGGACCGTCTCCACGTCAGATCCAACTCCGACGACGCGTCCGGCGGGCTCGTGGCCGAGAATCTGGCCTTTCGGCGGTTTGAGACCTAACCAGTCCCAGTCGCCTTGCCATGCATGCCAGTCGCTCCGGCAGATGCCACAGGCCTCCAGTTCGACAACCACGCCGTCCGCGGCGGCATCAGGTGCAGCCACGTCTTCGATACTGAGCGGTTCGCCGTACTCCTCTAACACTGCGGCACGCATACCGGCGAGTCGAACGAAAACACCATAAGTATTAGCTAGATTACAACTATTTGGAAATTACCGATTCCGCGGCGCGGAGTGTCCGCCAACCGGATTCTCTCGCATGGGTGAGTTAGCGACACCGTATCGGTGAATTCGGCGGCATCCGGACGACAAACGTGGTACTCAGCCGACAAAAAGTGGTTCAGGACCACAAGACCTATTCTGGTGTTCTCGTACCCAGTGTTGTGAATCACGACACGTTCGGGAGCATCTCCGGGCACCACCTACCGACCGTGACAGGAGGGTTGTCGCCGTGACGGACGGCGGGAGCGAACTCACACGGCGACGACTCCTCGCAGCCGTTGCCAGCGCGAGCGCTGCGGCCGTCGCCGGCTGTTCGGCGACAGAAAGCGAACCGAACGCCACTACCACCGCGGTTCCGACGGACGAGGCGCGGACGCTGGCCGAGCGCTACGCACCGGTGTTGTACTTCGACGCAAACGAGCGCTGGTTCCCGACGGACCCCCGACCGTACGAGTCCGAGAGCGACGGCGAACCTGTTGTCGAGGGGTTCGACGCCCTCGACGGCTACAGCGAACGTGCGACGGAAACGCCCGTTCCCGACCCGACGGTGTTCTACAACGTCCGGTCGTACGAAGAGTCGCCACTGACTGTGGTCCAGTACTGGTTCTACTCGGCGTTCGACCAGTTCACGACGAATTTCCATTGGCACGACTGGGAAGTAGTGCACGTTTTCATCGATACCGAACGCGACAGCGCACGGTTACACGTCGCGAGTTCGCACTCCCGGCGCGTGCCGAACAACGAACACCTCGATCCGATGGAGGAAGTCCCGAGGATACTCTCGGAGTTGGGGTCACATTCCAGTGCGCTCTCGCTGAACGAGGAGCGAGAGAGCTTCCAGCGCGTCTCCGTCGGCGACATCTCGGCCGACATCACCAACCGGGCGATTCGCGGCCTGTCCTCGCTCGAGAACGTTCCCGCGGCGTACGGACTACCGCGCGACGAGGGATTCCGCCTGCCGTTCGTCGTCCCCGAACTGGACGGGAAACCGGTGTACGAACACGAGCGACTCCCCGCGGTCACGCGTGATACGCTCGTCCCCGAGGCACTCACCATCCGGTCGTTCGACGACCTCACGTCGCCGCCGACGGACCTTCCCGGCCGCGAAACGGGACTCGCTCTCGACTTCGAGGGCCGAAACGACCCTGAAGGAGACGAGACGTACGAACTGGTTCCAGCCACAGAGGTCGAACATCTCACGGCGTTCACCGGCACACAGTTGAGTTTCGAGTTCAACGTTACCCAGTTTGCCGAGGACGCCATTGCTGGCCACCTGACGACGACAGACGCACCGTGGACGCAAGAGCGATACGAGGATCCGGCGGCGGATATCACCGAACCGGCACACCGGGCCGCGCTGGCGGAACAGTACGATGCAATCGGTGCGCCGGGTTCGGTCGGCAGCGTCGTCGCGGCGGTGACAGAAGCCGTGACGACCGACGACGCGCCGGAAAACGAGGGGCTCACAACCCAAACGTCGAACGTAGAGGCCGTCGCCCTCTTGGAAAGCGACCCCGAGGCAGTTCCGACGTTCGGCGGCGTCGCCCTCCTCAGAGACGTACCGCCGGGCGAACACCGCTTGACTGTCAACCGAGCCGGTGCGGCACCGTACAGTCAGCAACTCAGCGTCAGCGACGCGACAGAGAACGAGACAGCGACAAACAACGCGACTGAAACGGAGACAGCGGCGGGCGGCACTGACGACGCGACGGCCGAAGAAACCGAAAGCGAAAACGAAGCCGACCAGACGCCGCCGGGTGTCGCCGTTGCGGGTGTAGACGGCGAGATACCACTGGTTGCGTCGGGTGACGCCGTGAAGCTACGCGTGGATGCTGACGGAACCGATGCGACGCTGACCGACGTGGCCGTCGAAGACGACTTCGCCGGGCGACTGTACGACTCGCCCGTAAACGGCTCTGACGCCGTCTACGTCCACCGCGGCGGCGCGTACACGACCGAAGTCCGCGACACCGACGACGCCATCGGCGCGTTCAGGGTCAATCCGGCGGAGGAGCCGTCAGTTACCATCGACCGACCGAGAACGGGGAAAGCGTCTCTCGCCTCGTTCCTCGCAGATGTGACGCGTGAAACGGCAACGACGGTGCAGGAGGCGGCAGAAGGGACGGACGGCGGCGGAGACAAAAACGGAAGCGGCGGAGACAAAAACGAGAGCGGCGGCGACGATTCCGGTACCGGCGGTGGACCCAGCGCGAACGCCATCCACGGCCTGACGAAATCGCTCGAAGCCATCGCGGCGGCCGCCGACCGAGCCGCAGAGCGTGCCGAATCGAACGATGCACCGGGAGCGGACAAGGCACTCGAAGCCGCCACGGATAACCTTCAGCGAGCGAAGGACCGACTTGAAGCGGCGAGCGACGGCCTGCCTGACCCGGCAGCGAACGCCGCGCGCAACCGACTCGACCAAGCGACCCGCCGGTCCGAACAAGCACTCGCCGCAGAGAAACTCTGAGGCGGACGGGTGCCATGTCTTCCCGGTGATTGCTGACTCGGTGAGAGCAATCAGCGGTAAATGGGTCTTTCCTGATACAGTGCCCGGCGTTCAAGAGTGACGCTCGGACTGCCCACCGTCTCAGGAGCCGCCCGAATTGGGACCTAACAGCCCGACAGAACGTTATCACGATCATTATATGCCGTGGACAAGAACGTATGGCGAAATAACCACAGAATGACCGAAATGGCAGGTGAACTTAATTTACCACTCGTTGACCCTCTCAGTACTTTTGAAGACGATTTCGGGCTTGATCTCTCCCAGCAGGTCTGTATCTCCCAAGCTACGCCGACATATTACAAATTGAAAGACGAGGTCGTAGAGGAATTTATCGACGCAGTTGCAGCCATGCATGGTGAAACTCCCGCCAGAGAGGTTCAAGATTTATTAGACCATATGAAGACTGCGAGTAATCAGCCAGCAGTTGGTCAAACATACGACCACGTCGTTCGGGAATCACTGGGCTGTTCAGGATATATTCGGGGTGATGGAAAATCGGTTCAACCGCTTCCACGCGAGTCGTTTCATGTCTACCGTGAGTTCTATCGACTAACGCAGGTGTTTCTCTCACAGCAAACTGGATATAGGGGAGGGCTTTACCGGGGGCTCTATCCAGAGGAGATTGCACCCATTGTGACTGCAGTATTAGAGCAACCCGACAGCCAGATGATCGAAATCGAATCAGCAGTTGTCAGTAGCTTTTCGCTTGGAGAACAGGTTGCGCGTGGCTTTTCTCGAGGAGTTGTCTGTGAGTTCGATCCCCAGCGAACAGGCATCGCCTTTGCGCCGGACTGTTTTTTCCAACCACCCGCACATACGGGATTAGAATGTGAATTCCACGTCCTGACAGGAGCAATCCAACTCCCCATAGACAAGCTTCTGGTCCACTTTTATGACCGTGACAGTGATCGCGAGCCCCGAAAACTCCGGCGGACGATCCAGTTGCTGAGTACGCCTGTGAGATTAGATGAAGTCCAGCATCAGGATATTGCTGATCTGCTTGATATCACCGTTGAACAGGACATACAGACAGAGATGGATTTGACAGTACAGGCGCCAGATCCAAATGAGCGACTGTGGAACTGGATTGACTACATTACAGCGGAGTCAATATTCGCCCCCAAAACGATCGAAGTACTCTCGAACTATGCGGAATACGTAGTTGGCCCCCGAGATCTCGGCGCGTAGCCTTGCAAAGAGATATTGAAAAAAGCAAAGCTTCTTTATTGTACCAATTAAGTTGTCAATGTATGAGTGACCAACCTGGCGACCGAGGGGCCCCATTTGATCGAACGGTTGTTCGAGACCGCTCGATCGATTCCATCCCCAAGGATCCAATCCAGGTCCGGGTAAGCCACGACCGAGACCTCACGTGGCTGCAAGCTTATCGTCAGCAATCAGAACCGCAGAATACGCGCTTCACAAACTGTTCAGAGGACGAACTGGACGACAAGCTCGACCGTGTGACAGCAGCACTTGAGGCCCGAGAGTCTTCGAACGTCGAGCGTGAATTCCACGCAAGCGACTAATCGCGGTTCGTTTTAGTGCCACCTGAAGACGTACAGGACCGTGCCGCTGGCGTCCTTGTTGGGGTTGCGTGTGGTGATGCAATTGGCCGGCCTGTCGAGTTTGTATCCCAAACAGCTGTCAGCGAACAATTCGGAACGATAGACGGGCCCGTAGACGGCGGACGTCCGCCACGGCCAGCAGGCACTGTGACCGACGACACCGAGCTAACACTTCGGACGGCGCGTAGTTTGGTTGACTGCCACCGACTAGATCCCGAAGACGTGTCTGCACGGTTTGTAGACTGGTTAGGGAGTTCGCCACTTGATGTCGGGTACTTAACCAGAGATGTGCTTGAAAAGATCGCTGCTGGGAAAGACTGGTCGCTTGCAAGCTATGAGGCGTCGATGCAGGCACCTGACGGACGTGATGCAGGGAACGGCAGTCTCATGCGGTGTACACCAATTGCAGTGGCATTCCGAGCAGATCCACAGTCGTTGGTCAGCGGGAGTCGAGTGATCTCTGCAATCACCCACTATGATACACGATGTCAGTGGTCCTGTGCGTTGTTTAATTATATTGTCGCACAACTCATTCGCGGCGACAAACCCGAACTAACGCCGTTCCTACAGGAATACAAGCATCGACTCCCCAGTGAACTGCAAGACGGAGTCTCAAACTGGCGCGCAACCGAACCCACATATGATAGCGGCTACGTAATCAGCACCCTCCATGCCGCCTTATACCATGGGCTCACGGCAGAGTCACCACGTGAGGGAATTTGTGAATCAGTCAACCATGGTGGGGACGCAGATACAATTGGGGCACTTACTGGTGCATTGCTCGGGGCCCGGTTTGGAGCAACCGCCTTTCCTACTGCCTGGGTCGATACAGTCTCAAATACAGACGCTGCGATCACTCTAAGCCAACGTCTACTGGCGCTTGATTTTCCGGCGTTCAGTGCCGAACCGTACGCGATCGACTGACCGCAGCAGCGAGTGGGACAGGGTGTCTTGTGTGCCGACTTGTGTTACCGTCGCGCGTTACGCCCGCCACCGACTTATTTTCTAACGGTACAAAATTCGAAAGCCGATTAGCTAATCGTTGCTAAATTTTTGGCGAACACTTTTGTCCTCTGCTTTCGGATATCCCAAACGGTCGAGAATGACAAACATGGTCAAGGATATCGCGGCGACCGCCGAGTCGTCTCCCGACGAGACGGCCGTCGGATTCCGCGGGCAGGAGTGGAGTTACGAGCAGTTATGGGGAATGGTTTCCCGATTCGCGGCCGGGTTGGAAGACCACGGCGTCGAACCGGGAGACAGAGTCGCCGTCTACCTTCCGAATCTTCCGCAGTTCGTCACTGCATTCCAAGGAACACTTCACGCGGGCGGTATCGTCGTGCCGATGAATCCACAGTACAAGACGCGGGAGATTTCGCATCTCCTCGGTGACAGCGGTGCCACTGTCGTCGTCGCACTCGCCGACCTCGTTCCGTTCGTGGACAGCGTCCGCGACGAGACCGACGTCGAGCACGTCGTGAGCGTCGGCGGCGAAGCAGAGGGTGCGATTCCGTTCGAGGAATTCCTCGCGGACGAAGGCACAGAGATAGTCGAACGCGACGACGACGACGTGGCGGTACAACCGTACACGTCGGGGACGACGGGGAAGCCGAAGGGCGTCCTCTTGACACACCACAACCTCGCGTGGGACGCGCGGGCGACGGCGAGACTGATGCCGGACGGCGTTCGACCGGACGACAAGTACCTCGGCGTCCTCCCGCTCTTCCACATTTACGGAATGACGGTGACGATGATCGGAACGCTGTTCGAGGGAGGGAGCTACTATCCTCTTCCGTCGTGGGACGCGGCGGAGTCGTTGGCGCTCATCGAGTCCGAGGAGTTGACCGTACTGCACGGCGTGCCCGCCATGTTCAACGACCTCATCAACTTCGAGGACGCCGACGAGTACGACACCTCCTCGATTCGCTTTGCCAACTCCGGTGGGAGCAGTCTCCCAATCGAGGTGATGCGGCAGTTCGAATCGTTGTTCGGGGTCGAACTGTACGAAGGGTACGGACTCACCGAAGGGAGTCCGGTAACGCACGCGAACTATCCCGGCACGCGACGGCCGGGAAGCATCGGCAAACCTCTCGACGGTCTCGACACTCGCATCGTAGACGAGAACTTCGAGGACGTGCCGCCGGTCGAGAAAGGACCGGTCAACGAAGCGGAGATCGACTTAGACGAGATTACGGGCGAACTCGTCATCCACGGACCGAACGTGATGAAAGGCTATCACGGCCTCCCGGACGCGAACGAGAAAGCGTTCACCGAAGCAGACGGAAAACGCTGGTACCACACCGGGGATATCGGCTACCGCGACGAGGACGACTTCTACTACATCGTTGACCGCGAGAAGCACATGATCGTGACCGGCGGCTACAACGTCTACCCGCGGGAGATCGAGGAACTCCTCTTCGAACACCCGGACATCGCGGACGCCGCCGTCGTCGGTATTCCGGACGAACGTCGCGGCGAGACGGTCAAGGCGTTCGTCGTCCCTGTCCCGGACGCCGAGGTGACGCCCGAGGCGGTCAAAGCGTACTGTCTGGAAAATCTCGCGGAGTACAAACACCCCCGCGAGGTGTCGTTCATCGACGAACTGCCGCGGACGACCACCGGAAAGGTACAGAAATTCGAACTGCGCGAACGCGATGCGGCCATTCGAGGTGACAACAAATGAGTTTCCAACTGAACGAGGAGCAACGGACGATTCGAGACGTGGTGCGAGAGTTCGGCGAGAACGAGATCCGACCTGTCGCCCGCGAACACGACGAAGAGCGAAAGTACCCCCACGAGTTGGTCGAGAAAGCGGCGAAGTACGACCTCGTCGCGCCGAGCATCCCCGAGGAATACGGCGGTGCCGGGATGGATATGCTGACAACGGCCGTCATCACCGAAGAACTGTGGCGTGCCGATCCCGGTATCGGAAGCGCAATCGGGTCCCGCGGGTTCGGCACGACGATGATAGAGAAATTCGGCGACGAGTGGATGAAAGAAGAGTGGTTGCCGAAAGTCGCCGCCGGCGACACAGCGACGTGTTCGTGCATCTCCGAACCGGCCCACGGCTCGGACGTCGCTAGTATCGAGACGCGTGCGGAAGAAGATGGTGACGAGTACGTCCTGAACGGGACGAAGATGTGGATTACGAACGGCACCATCGCGGACGTGGCGGTCGTAATGGCGAAGACGACGCCCGGCGAGCGCCACCGAGGAATCACGGCGTTTCTCGTCCCGACTGATCTCGACGGGTTCGAGACGACGAAAATATCGAACAAACTCGGCATCCGCGCCTCCGACCTCGCTGAAGTCGTCCTCGACGACGTTCGCGTCCCTGCGGAGAACGTGATCGGCGCGGTAGATCAGGGCTTCTACCAACTGATGACCTTCTTCGCGGGTGGTCGAACGAGCGTCGCCGCACAGGCCGTCGGCGTCGGACAGGCGGCAGTGGACGCCGCGACCGACTACGCAAACGAACGCGAACAGGGCGGGCAGAAGATACACGAGTATCAAGCGGTCAGCCACAAACTGGCCGAGATGGCGACGAACATCGAAGCGGCGCGGTCGCTGACGTATCGGGCGGCGACGCACGTCGAAGACGGTGACGACCAGACGGCCGCCAAATTCGCCAGCATGGCAAAACTGTTCGCCAGCGAGCAGGCAGTCGATGTTGCAGACGAGGGGATACAGGTTCACGGGGGAGCCGGATTCGTCACTGACCACCCCGCAGAGCGGTTCTACCGCGACGCCCGCATTACGAAGATATACGAGGGGACGAGCGAGATTCAAAAGAACATCATCGCAGACCAGATACTCTAGGGGAGAGACGAGCAACCACTCACAATCACTTCGGCCCAACGTGGATGGCAGACCGAAAGCGACACCACCCGGGACAGAAATCACCGAGACGAGAATGAACGACGACGCCCCCGACTGGACGTTTAAAGAGCGCGACACCGTCATCCTCCGCGAGTTAGCGGCGGACCCGCAGCGCTCTTCGCGGGAGTTAACGCAGATTCTCGCGGAGAAACACGACATCGACGTGTCGCACGTCACGATTTCGGAGACGATTCGTCGGATGCGCGAGGAAGGCGTCTTCCGAGAGGCCATCGTCCCGAACGAGGAGTACTACACCTTCGCGCTGTTCGAGTTCAAGTTCGACCCCGAACACTTTGCCGACGAGTGGCACGACGCGATGGTCCACATCCGCGACGACCCGCACACGCTCTTTTATTTCCTCTCGGACGGCGAGTACCAGTGGAAGTCGGTGATGATGTTCGAGTCGGCGCAAGCCCAGTCGAAGTGGATTCACGAGTTCTACAAAAACCACGGTAAGGTCGTGTCTAACCTCCGAAACTCGGCGGTTCACAACGTCTTGAAGTTCCAAACCGATCCGGAACTGTTCGAACGACTCGACGAAACCGAGTAACGCAATCACCCGATTCAGGTGGGCATCCGACTCAGGTGGGTTCGTAATCGCGGACGCGGTGAATCGCGGTTCGGTAGCCGGTGAGTCCGACGAGGACGCCCACAAGAACGGCAGCCGCCGACACACCGAATCTAACGGCTGTCGGGGTCACTATCGGCAGTATCTCGGAAACGAACTCGGCGACGCCCGGCGAAGCGACGAGATACGCGAGGAGTCCAGCAGGCGGGATTATCAGGATTCCGTGGACAATCATCGCGCTCGTCCGGGGCGGGAGTACATCGTTACTCTGCCCGACGCTGACAGCGCTGAATCGGGGGAGGTAGACGCCGACGGCGGCACCCGCGGGCGCGGCGACGAGCGTGACGAACGCCGCGACAGCCGCCAGACCGACAACGACGGGGAGCGAGTAACCACCACCAACAGCGGTGACGGCGGTGATGACGGCGGCGACCGGAGCGCCGTAGACGACGCCCGGAAGGAGAATGCCACGGATGAACTGCGAGGGTGTCGCGGCGACGAGTGTCACCGGGAGAACCGACCCCTCGTCACCAAGCGGGTTGAGTGTCATCGCCGCACCGAAAATCCACGGGAGGAACGTAACGCAGAGAATCGGGAGTTGTTCGAGCAGACTCGAAAACGACCCAGAAGTCGATAACGGCCCCACAAGGACGGCCAACGGCATTATGAGGAACGAGAGTCGGCGCGGGTCCCGGCGGGCGCGCAGGAGCGTCATTTCAGCGACGCGGCGTGTCGGGAGGTCGATTCGAGACGGAATGACGAGCGGTGAAATAGCGGTACGGAGTCCAGTCCACGTTCGAGTCTTGCTTCCCGCGTCAGCGACAGGTGAATCGATTCCGCTTTCGTCCGTCGTCGCCGTTGGGTCTACCTCGTCACCGAACCACAACGCTGTCGCCTCGCGTTCGAGGAGGACGCCGCCGAGAACGAGGACGAGAATCGATCCCGCGAACGCGCCGACGGCGTTGACCGAGGACCCGGAAAGCGGCGTGCCGACGGCCACGAGGTCGGCGAGCCACCCCATCGGGAGCCAACCGAACGCCGAACGACTCACGCCCAGCGTTTCGGGGACCTGAAAGACAAAAAACACACCCATGAAGACGAGGACAACGGGTACACTGAGCGCCGTCTTGTGCCGTGCGACGAACGGCGAGGTGGCGAGGAGAAGCGCGATACCGTAGCCGATTAGCGAACCAGTCACAACAGCCGTGACGGCGAGGAGGACGACAACGAGCGGAACGACGGCCATGAGTACGACCGACCCGATGGAATAGGCTAACAGTGCCGCGAGGACGAGAATCGGCGCTATAGCGTAGGCGAGGACGCGGAGGGTTTCCGCGAGAGCAAGGCCGAACACGACGCTTCGCGTGGAGGCCGTGGTGAGCAACAACGACTCCGCCTCCGGTCGGGGATAGGTGGAAACCACCCGCTGTGTAACGAGGAAGACAGCGAACGACCAGAACATCGCTACCGTGCCGCGAAGCCCGTCCGAGATAGCGATTGTGTCGGTGGAAATTGCACTCACGAGCAATAAACCGATGAAGAGGAACATCACCGACGGGACTAGCGTGCTGAGAATCGTGAAGATGAATCGACCCGTACTCTCACGGAGGCCCCGGAACGAGCGTTTGAACTCGAAGCGGCCGATTCGAATCGTGTTCTGCACCCAACCCGGTTCAGACATCGACCGTTGTCTCCTTGTCCCGTGTCACTGATCGCTCCGCATCGTCGTCCGCAGTCGGGTCGGCACTCGTTACGTCGAGGAAGGCGTCTTCGAGCGTTCCGCCGCCACCGCTCTCGGCCCGTGAGACGAGTTCCGCGGGAGAGCCCTCAGCGACCAGCGACCCGCCGTAGAGGATACCGACGGTGTCGGCCGCCTCCTCGACGACCGGGAGGATATGTGTCGAGAGAAACACCGTCGTCCCGTCGTCCGCGAGTCGTTGAATCCGGTCACGAAGCGTCCGGGCCGCTCGCGGATCCAGCCCTGACGTGGGTTCGTCGAGAAAGACAACATCCGGGTCGTGCATGACCGTCTGCGCGTACGCCACCTTCTGTCGCATCCCCTTCGAGAAATCAGCAATGCGGTCCGAGGAACCGACGTCGAGACCGAGCGCGTCGAACAGTTCGTCTCCGCGAGCGCGAACGTCGTCAGCCGAGAGACCGCGGAGGCCACCGACGTATTCGAGTTGTTCGTACGCCGTCGCCTGTTCATATAACGGTGGCTCCTCGGGTAGGTATCCGATTCGCGGGCGCAGTTTGTCCCGATCCGCGACGGACGCACCACTGACAGTGGCCGTTCCGTCAGTCGGTCGCAACAGTCCAGTGAGCATCCGCATCGTCGTGGTTTTGCCCGCACCGTTCGGTCCGAGGAAGCCGTAGACGGTTCCCTGGGGAATATCGAGCGAGAGACCATCGACGGCGAGCGTGTTCCCGTAGCGTTTCGTGAGGTCAGTAGCGTCGATTGCAGACATAATCGGAGGGCAGTGTGTATTGTGAGTTGATACACGCGTTACAAATGCGTTGCGTCGTGTTCCTGGACTTGTACGATGGAGAGATGAAAAGTAAGGGCCGCGGCCTCAGAGGGGTTCGTCGCCATCGATGATGCGCTTTGCGCGGTCAGCCAACGCCGGGACGCGTTCTTCCATCAGCGGATACATCGGATCGTCGCTGTTACCCTCCAGATACCGGCGGAAGAACATCTCTCCGAGGGCCGCGAGTTTGTAGACGGCGAGTGCGCGGTAGAATCGGTGGTGTTCGAACTCGATTCCCGTCCGTTCCTCGTAGCGTTCGACGAGTTCGCGCCGCGTCGCGTAACCCGACCGTTCCATGAACGTCGTCTCCAGTTCGGGAATCGCCGGATCGGGATCCTTCGCATCCCGCCAGTACGACAGCATCCATCCGAGGTCCGCACGCGGGTCGCCGAGCGTACTCATCTCCCAGTCGAAGACGGCGACGAGATTCGGATCCGATTCCGGGGCGTACATCACGTTGTCGAGTTTGTAGTCGCCGTGGACCAGCGTCTCGGGGTGGTCCGTCGGAGCGTTCTCCGCTAGCCAGTCGCCCACCTCTCGCAGGACGGGGACGGCGCGCTTCTCAGTAGTCCGCTCGAACGCCCACGCGAGTTGCTTACCCCAGCGTTCGACCTGCCGTCCGGTGTACCCCGGCGCGTGCCCGAACTCGTCCAATCCGACCGACTCGGGAGCTACCTCGTGGATATCCGCGAGCGTATCCACGAGTTCGTAGCCAAGTTGATGGCGTGACTCCTCATCAGCGAACCGTTCGGGCACCTCGTCTCGAAGGACGTCGCCCTCGACACGCGACATGACGTAGAAGTCGCTCCCGAGAACGTCGTGGTCGTCGCACGCAAGCACTGTCTCCGGAACGGGAACTGGTGTCTGTTGTAGCGCGTCCATGACACGATATTCGCGGAGTACGTCGTGCGCTGTCTCAGCCGTCTCACCCGGTGGCGGACGGCGAATAACGAGATCACGAGCCCCCCACGTCAGAAACAGCGTTTCGTTCGAGTGGCCCGCCGGATGCCGTTCCACGTCGAAGGCCGACTCCGGGCCGAGTTCGGTTTCGAGATACGAACGGAGGGCGTCTACGTCCACGAGTCGCCGGAAGTACGCGTCGTCGGTCACTGTGTTCAGCTCCGCTACCAAAAATAACCTCTATCGGGAAATAGATTTACACTGTTCTATTCCGTGGATGTCGTATGGAGTACGACGATACCGAGACAGCGCGCGAACTCGCAAAACGCGTCCGGGAGTTCGTAGACGAGCGTGTAATCCCGGTCGAGCGCGACTACCTCGGGGACGGTCCGGTGCCCGACGAAGAGATAGCTGCCCTCCGCGAGGAGGCGCGCGAACGGGATTTGTATGCCCCGCAGATTCCTGCGGAGTACGGCGGGCAGGGGTTGAACTTCCGTGACGTGCTGCCGGCGTTCGAGGAGGCGGGCCGGAGTCTCCTCGGACCGTCGGCGATGCGCATCGCTGCGCCCGACGAGGGGAACATGCACACGCTGGAACTCGTCGGCACCGAGGCACAGAAAGAGGAGTATCTCCGGCCACTCGTGGCGGGCGAGATTCGCTCGGGATTCTCGATGACCGAACCCGCACCGGGCGGTGGATCCGACCCGAAGATGATTCGCTCAGAGGCGCGCAAAGAGGGTGACGAATGGGTCATCGACGGCCACAAGTGGTGGACGACGCAGGGAAGCGAGGCGGACGTGCTCATCGTGATGGCGCGCACGGATCCCGAGGCACATCCCTACGAGGGGACATCGCTCTTTCTCGTCCCCGCCGACGCCGACGGCGTGGAAATCGTCCGCGACATCCCCCACGTTGGCGGCGACCTGCTCGGGTCGAGTCACGCTGAGATCCGATACGAGAACGTCCGCGTGCCCGAAGAGAACCTGCTGGGCGAGAAGAACCGTGGATTCGAACACGCCCAGCAACGCCTCGGTCCGGCGCGTCTGACGCACTGCATGCGGTACACCGGGATGGCAACGCGCGCACTGGAGGTGGCCAAAGCGTACACGAAAGAACGGGAAGCGTTCGACTCGTCGCTCTCGGAGAAGCAGTCGGTACGGTTCACCGTCGCCGAGGCTGAAACGCGCCTGCACGCCGTGCGGACGATGGTCAGAGACGCCGCCGGACGCATCGCTGCGGGCGAAGAGGCGCGTATTCCCGTTTCGATGTCGAAAGTGTACACCGCGAACGTCGTCCAAGACGTTATCGACGACTGTTTGCAACTGTGCGGCGGCAACGGTATCGCAAAGGACCTGCCGCTTGCGGACTTCTACGAGGACGTGCGAGCGTTCCGTCTCATCGACGGCGCGGACGAAGTACACAAACGCGTCATCGCACGCGACGCGTACCGTGACGTTGAACCCTCCGCCATCGAGGGAATCACGGAGTTCAAGGGCTAAGCTAATACGATTCGACTTCGAGTCCGTCGATACGCTCGAAGTGTGCGACGTTCTCGGTGAGGACGGGTTCCTCGTGAACGAGCGCGGTCGCCGCGATAACCGTATCTCCGATGCCGACTTGGCGGCCGTCGTCCGTCAACCGACCGTCGAGGCGGCCCGCCTTCTTCATCACTGCACCGTCAGCCGGGTACGTCGGCTTCGAGTCGATAACGGACGCAATCTTTCGACGCCGTTCGTCGGGACTGTCCACCCGTTCGACGCTGTGATACAGTTCAAACAGCGTCATCGACGAGAGTGCGAGCGGAACGTGTTCGTCCTCCAACTCGCGGATTTTCCGCGTCGCATCCTCGTCTCCCTGCATCAACCGAATCAGAACGTTCGTATCGACGATCACGAGTCCATCTCGTCGGACAGGCGGTCCAGTCGGTCACGTGACTGTTCCTCGCGTTCTCGGATCGCATCGCGCATCGCGTCGGCCTCGTCGTCGGACAGGATTCCTGCTAAGTCGAGCAGCGACCGCTCGCCCGCAATTCGGGCGACCGTGTCGGAGAACGACTCACCCTCCTGTTTACGCATCTTCAGACGCTGGTAGGCGTCTTCTGTGAGTCTGACGTTTCGGTACTCTGTCTCGCCCATGCACACAGTTGTGCGCAAAATTTCTTAAGCGTTACTCCGACGTTGTCAGTGTTTTACGTTGATAACCTGAGGCGAGGTTTGATTAACGATGCACGAGAGGAAGAAGACGGAATGAGTGACGAGAGACGGATCACGGAGGCAGAGCAATGACGGCGGACCGATTCGGTGTTGATGGACAGACAGCCATCGTGACGGGTGCATCGAGTGGTATCGGAAAGACCATCGCAGAACGCTTCGCGGCGGAGGGTGCGAACGTGGTGGTCTGCTCCCGCGAACAAGGGAACGTAAATCCTGTTGCAGACGGGATAAACGAAGGCGACGGCGGGCGTGCGCTGGCCGTCGAATGCGACGTGACCGACCGCGAGGCCGTGGAGGCATTGGTCGAGGCCACCGTCGAGGAGTTCGGCGACCTCGACTGTCTGGTGAACAACGCGGGAGCGTCGTTCATGTCGTCGTTCGACGACATCTCCGCGAACGGGTGGGAAACCGTCGTTGACATCAATCTCACCGGCACGTACCACTGTACCCAAGTCGCCGGGGAGTATCTGAAAGACGGCGGTGGGACAGTCATCAACCTCGCTAGCGTCGCCGGAACCGAGGGTGCGCCGTTTATGAGTCACTACGGCGCGGCGAAGGCAGGCGTGGTCAATTTGACGACGACGCTCGCCTACGAGTGGGCCGACGAGAACGTCCGCGTAAACTGCATCGCACCCGGATTCGTCGCCACGCCGGGTGTCGAATCACAGATGGGCGTCTCCGCCGACAATATCGACCGTGAGGAGGTAAAGCGCCGCATCGGAACAGCCGAGGAGATTGCCGACCTCGCACAGTTCCTTGCCTCGCCCGCCTCGTCGTACATCGTCGGTGAGACAGTCGTGGCACAGGGAGTCCCACAGGTGATGGAATCGCCTGAAGTCTAAGCTGTCTGGCGTTATCACATTTGATTTTTCGCACTCAACGGTTAAGTTGAAAGTCAAGAGAAGTCACCGTAATGAGAGACAACCACGGCACGAGCGCGCCGGAACCATCGCTACGAGAACGACTCGCAGCGAGGGTTTTCAAGCGAGATACCGGCGAGTCGTCGGCACAGGAAACAGAACGGGTCGGCACGGACGGTGGAAGCGTCGTCTCCCCTGACGCGACGACAGATGCGACCACCGACGACTCGTCTCCGAAGGCCGCTCTCGCCGAGGAGTTCACCGCGGCAGTAAACCAGTTCACCGACGGTGACCTGAGCGTTCGAGTGGATGTGCCGGACGACCCCGAGATGGCTCAGTTGGCGGAGTCCCTCAACGATCTATTTGCGGAGTTGCACGGAACGATGGCTGACGTGGACGTGTTTGCGAAGCAGGTTTCCGCCTCCACCGAAAGCGTCGTTGATTCGGTCGAGGACAGTCGAAGCGCGAGCCGAAACGTCTCCGATTCGGTAGACGATATCGCCGAAGGGGCGACACAGCAGAGCGAGAGCATCGACGAAGTTGCAAACGAGATGCGGAACCTCTCTGCGACCGTCGAAGAAGTGGCCTCGTCCGCGGACGAAATTGCCTCTTCGACGTCGGACGCCGCGACGCGCGGACAGCAAGCCAGAGACGCCGCTGAAGAAGCCATCGACGGACTCGACGCTATCGACGAACAGACCCAGCGGACCGTCTCGCAAGTGGACTCGCTGAACGAACTCATCGACGACATCACCGGCGTCGTCACGCAGATTTCTGAAATTGCCGAACAGACGAACATCCTCGCGCTCAACGCGTCCATCGAGGCCGCACGGGCGAACGAGGCGGGAGCGGGGTTCGCCGTCGTCGCCGACGAGGTAAAGTCACTCGCAACCGAGACGCAGGAGGCAACCGAAGACATCGAGGCGGCTATCGAGGAAATTCGGGCACAATCAGAGGAAACCGTCGAGGGAATCACCGAGGCGCGAGAACGGGTCGCCACCGAGAGCGAAACCATCGAAGAAGCGCTCGGATCGCTCGATGAGATGGTCGAGGACGTACAGGAGACGAACGCCAGCGTCCAAGAGATAAGCGATGCGACCGACTCACAGGCCACGACGGCGCAGGAAGTCGTCGGACAAGCCGACGAAGTGGGTGCGATAAGCGAGGAGACGGCCGCACAGGCGACCACCGTGGTGAAGTCGGCCCGACGACAGACAACGTCGCTCTCGGAGGCGATGACGAACGTCAACGCGCTCGCAGAGCAGGCTGACGTACTCCAAGAGACGTTAGACGAGTACGACCTCGGGAAAGCCGAAACAGTCGCCGGGAAGACTATCGTTCAGTTTTGGCACGCGATGTCGGGGTCGAAGGCGATTCTGATGGAGTCGTTTGCCGAGGAGTTCAACGACGAACACGACGACATCCACGTCCATATGTCGCCCAAGGGTAACTACCGCGGGACGTTCGACGCGACAATGGCTGCGGCCCGGTCCGGATCGCCACCGACCGTCGCGCAGTTGTTCGAAATCGGGACGAAGCGCGCACTCGACAGCGGTGTGTTCACCCCCGTAGAATCGGTCCTCCCAGCCGAAACATCCACGAGCGACCTCGTCCCGTCCATCGCAAACTACTACCGCGACGACGGAACGCTGTGGTCGCTGCCGTTCAACAGTTCGAATCCGGTGTTGTACTACAACGCCGACGCGTTCGAACGCGCTGGTCTCGACCCGTCGAATCCACCGGAGACGTTCGACGACCTGACGCAAGCCGCCGAGAAAGTGGTCGAGAGCGGTGCCGCAGAGTACGGAGCGACGTGGGCGAACTACAGTTGGTTCATCGAACAGTGGTTCGCTACGGCCGGAGAGACGCTCGTAGATGCATCGAACGGACGAGACGGAACGGCGACGACGGCGAATCTGTCGAGCGACACCGGCGAGACGATATTCCGTTGGTGGTCGGACCTCGCCCGAACGGGGCTGCTGTTCGATCCCGGTATCGAGGCTCGCGGCAGAGCGCGTGAGGCGTTCCTCGACGGCGACGCTGCGATGCTCGTCGATTCGAGTTCGAACACGCTCTCAGTCGTCGAAGGGGCCGACGAACGCGGCTTTAACGCGTCCGTCGGCAAGTTCCCGGCACCGGGGACGCAGGAAGGTGTGGTCGTCGGCGGGGCATCGCTGTGGGTGGCCGACGACGTGCCGGCCCGCGAACAGGAGGCCGCCGGTCGTTTCCTCGCGTGGTTGACCGAACCGGAACAACAGCGTCGGTGGCACCAACAGACCGGATACTTCCCAGTTCACGGCGACGCCGAACGGATGCTTCGCCGCGACGGCTGGTTCGAGGAACACCCCGAATTCGCCGTCGCGTTCGAGCAACTGAACGAGAGCCAGGACACGCCCGCGACGTGCGGTGCCCGAATTGGCCCGTTCAGTACGGTTCGAACCATTATCTCGGAAGGCCTCTCGGAACTCATCGAAGGGCGTGAAGTCGAACGCGTCCTCGAAGAGATGAACGAACAGGTCGAATACCGCTTGTCCGAGTACGACGAATAGACGCCACAGAACACGTGTTTTTTCTGTTGACAGTGCTGTTGCTGGACAGTTAGTTCATGAAATTGAGGAAGGAACGACAGTCAACGTTCGCGTCAAGTACCCCTACCCGGCGCGCCCGTGGACCGTCGCTCTGTTACCGTACCCGAATGTACGCGAGATTGATTAAAAGTCTTGTGTCGTGTCCGTCGCTTGTCTGACGCTGTCGGGACGTCTCGCGGCCGTATTCGTGTGTATAGATGTCATGGACAACCGCCGGACTGTTTAGGGTCCTGCCGCACATCACACAGACCGATGCACCAAAACGAGAGCGACACGTTCGATATTGGCGGCGATCTGACAGTCCACCGACTCGGCTTCGGGGCGATGCGAATCACGGGTGAAAATATCATCGGCAAACCGGACGACGAGGAAAACGCAAAGCGCGTCCTTCAGACGGCGGTGAACCTCGGTGTCAACCTCATCGACACGGCAGACTCCTACGGACCGGGTGTGAGCGAACGGCTCATCCGAGAGGCACTGGCTCCCTACCCTGAAGAGTTAGTCGTCGCCACGAAAGGCGGCCTCCTACGCAACCGTGACGGCGACTGGCTTCCGCACGGTGACCCGGACTATCTACGGAACGCCCACCTGTGTAGCCTCGACCGACTGGGTGTAGAGAGCATCGACCTCTACCAACTTCACCGACGGGACCCCGACGTTGACTTCGAGGCGTCGGTCACAGCACTCGCAGAACTGAAAGACGAGGGAGTTATCGAACACATCGGACTCAGCAACGTGAGCGTCGAACAGTTAGAAACGGCGCGGGACATCGTAGACGTGGCGACGGTCCAAAACAAATTCAACCTCGGTCACCGCGAGGACGACGACGTGCTAGCGGCGTGTGAGGAGTACGACATCGGGTTCATCCCGTGGTTCCCACTTGCTGCAGGAGAGTTAGACGAGAAAGTGGATGTACTCGAATCAGTTGCTGAGAACCACGATGCCACCGAGTATCAGGTCATGCTCGCGTGGTTACTACAGCACTCACCGGTCACGCTCCCAATTCCGGGGACATCGAGCGTCGAACACCTAAAGCAGAACATCGGGGCGACGCGCCTCGAACTCACAGACGAAGAGATGGCGCGGCTGGATAAGTAACTACGAAGTAACGTAAAATACGAAACAACGGATTTAGTCGATGTTAAAGACAGTTGTCGTGTTTGAAAGCGTGCCGTAGTACACGGTGCTAGCCGGAGAAACGGCTACGGATCGTGAGTACGAGCGAAAGGCGGTTCGGACGCGAGACCGGGCACCGGGAACGGCCACGCGAACGTTTATGGGATGCGACGCCGCGTGGCGTGCCGATGTGGGAGTCGGACGAAGGGATGTCGCTGGGGATGCGACGAGAAGACCCCCGCAAAGTGGGATAGGAGCGCCGCCATGGGGATAACGGCGGGGCGGGGGTTGCGGCCGGGGAAGAGGGGAGGCCTCCGTGCCCGGCGTCGATCGTCCGAAACCGCTGTCCGTCACCTGACGATGGCTCGGACCTCAGACGTGGACAGCGATAGTGGGGAAGTAGCTGTCACACGTTCGGTGGTCCGTACGATGCCATCACCGATACCAAGTAACTGGACGGGTAAAGACGGTCACACTCGTTCCGATTACTTCCATTGTTTCACGACTGTTTCACGGGGGAAACCGCCGTTAACGGCTTCAAAACCGGACCGTTTCATCACGCCACAGTCCGCCAAATGAATCCCTTCGATAGCACCCGGTGAAAAGGAAGAGAGGGGAGAACTGGGCGTCCAAGTACCAGTCGGATAAATTGAATTTCTTAAAGATATAGCTGTTTTAGAACCACATTATACCTCCATTCCGACATAAGTCAGTAAGTTTTTGAGTGAAACGTATAGTGATACATACAACAGGAATCGATATGTCTTCAACCGTACTTCGGTCCGTACTCTCGTTCGGCGCGGCCGTACTCGTCCTCCTCGGCGTGATCGGTGCGCCAGTGGCGGCGGCGCCCGGAACGACGGTCACCTCGGAAACCGTGGCCACCATCGACGGAATCACATACGTCTGGCAGTCATCATCCACCGACGTACGGGTTGAGACAGAAAAACCGATTTCATCGTCAGCGTCCGTCTGTATTGGACCGGAGAGCGGAAACGCGACCGTCGCGTGTTCGGCCGGGAACGGAACGACCTCAGTGACGCTCACCGTTTCGAAGTGGCCCACGGAGGTGACAGGGCCGCAGAACGTCTACGTAAACGGAACGGACGGAGAGACACGCGTCTCGGAAAGGGTCGTGTTCGTGATGACGAAGGACGGTGACATCGACGATGACGGCCTCTCGAACAAAGAGGAAGTGAACGGTAAAACCGGATTCCGGACCGCTGACACCGACGACGATGGTCTCAACGACGGGGAAGAGGTCAACACACACGGCACCGATCCGACCAAGAGTGACTCAGATAATGACAATCTCGGAGACTCGCTCGAAGTCTCGACGTACAACACGAACCCGACAGACCCCCACACCGACAGCGACAACCTCAAAGACGGCGTCGAGGTGAACAAGTACTCGACATCGCCAACGAATGGCGACACAGACGACGACGGTCTCTCGGACGCTGCCGAGATTCGAACGTACAATACAAACCCCAACAAGGCAGACACCGACGGCGACAGCCTCTCAGACGGTGCCGAGATAAACACTCACGAGACGAATGCGAGTAAGCCCGATACGGACAACGACAATCTCGCGGACGCGATTGAAGTAGAAGAGACGAACACGAATCCGAACAAAGCCGACACCGATAGTGACGGCCTCAAAGACGGTGCCGAGGTGAACGTTCACGGAACGGACCCGAACAAACCAGACACCGACGGCGACGGAACGAGCGACAAGGTGGAGATAGAACAGGGGACCAATCCCGGAGAGGATACCCAACCGGATACGCCCATCTCGACGAGTGCCGCATTTGCCCTCCTCGGGACCACCGTCCTCGCCGTCGGTGGGGGCTACCTCTGGTGGCGGAGTCGGGGCGGTGGCGCGCCCGCGACGACCGACGACGGCGACGACTCGGGCGGTGCTGCTACCGTTGACCAAGCAACCGCGGTGTCTGACACGACGGGGACAAACACCTCGGAAACAGCGAGCGAGCCGGGTCCAGAACCAGCGGGCTACGACGCTCCAACGACAGCGGGAGCCAAAGGCGGTGCTGACGACACCGAATACGACGAACCCCTCACCCGAGAGGATGAAATCATCGCCATCCTCGAAGAAGCGGGCGGCCGACTGGAACAGAGTACCATCGTCTCGGAGACGGGATGGTCGAAGGCGACGGTCAGCCGTGTCCTCTCATCGATGGCTGACGAGGGACGCGTAACGAAAATCTCACTCGGCCGTCGGAACCTCATCACCCTGCCGGGCTACGAACCAGACGGGGCGCGGTCGCCGTTCGAGAATCCGACGTAGCTGTTTTCTTTTTCGACGGAATTGCTAGAGGGGGGTTTGGAAACCTGAAACGGGCGAATTTTGAAATTTTTGAAAATTTTCCAATTTTTCTGATGTGCAGACAGGGCGCGACGTCAGCACAAGAACAGCGGACAGACTGGTGTTGGTGTTGAGGTTGGTGATAGAGAGCACTCACTCGTCCGGTGGTTGAAAATCGTCCCGTGGGGGAAAGCATACATCCCCAGAACGAGACGAGGAGACCGACGTATGAAGAAAATCCTCGCAAGCGTCGGAATCGGTAACGCCAGCGTCGATACCGTTCTGCCCTCCACCACCGTCTCGCCCGGTGAGACGGTCGATGCCGAAGTGCGGGTCAGCGGCGGCGACGCCGAACAGTCGATCAGTGCAATCGACCTCGAAGTCGAGACGCGGTACCGAACCGAAGAGGGGTACAGGGACACGACCGTCGGGCGAATGCGTCTCAGTGAATCGTTCGATATCGAACCCGGCGAAGAGACGACGTACGACGCCGAGATCACGATCCCGTGGGAAACGCCGCTGACTCTCGGATCCACCGAAGTGTGGGTGGAAACGGAGTTAGAGATCGACATGGCCGTCGATCCCGAGGACGTGGACTATCTCGACGTGCAACCCACACCGCGGATGCAGGCCGTCTTCGACGCCGCAGAAGAACTCGGCTTCTCACTCCGGACCACCGAATGCGAGGCCGACCCGTACGGTCGATACGTGGGCGGGCGTCGCTTCGTCCAGGAGTTCGAGTTCCGTCCCTCCAGTGGGGAGTTCCGCGGCGATGTAGACGAAATCGAACTCGTCTTCGTCCCCTCGGCGTCATCGCTGGACGTGTTCGTGGAGGTAGACCGCCGCGGCGGTATCTTCTCGGAAGCTCTCGACGTTGACGAGCGACACACGAAGTTCAGCCTGACCGACGACAACCCGAGCGTCGCGTCGGTTCGGGACCGACTGCGTGAAGAGATTCGCGCAAACCTGTGAGTCGATAGCACGAACTAATAAGTAGGGCAGTCGTCAATCGGTTCCAATGACCGAGCCGGTTCGTGTGCTGCACGTCGATGACGACCCGGCGTTTGCCGAACTCGTGGCGACACACCTCGAACGACAGGGCGGGTTCGAGGTCTGCGTCGAGACCGACACCGATTCTGTAGTTACCCATCTGGGAGATGCTGACGGCGCGGTGTCCGACGGAGAGACGGCGCAAATCGAGTGTGTCGTAAGCGACTACGAGATGGGTGAAACCACCGGAATCGATCTTCTCAGACGCGTCAGAGACGTAGACGAACGACTTCCATTTATTCTCTTTACGAGTCGTGGGAGCGAGGAAGTGGCAAGCGAAGCCATCTCCGCGGGTGTCACCGACTATATCCAAAAGCGAACACGAGTCGAGCAGTACGAACTCCTCGCAAACCGTATCAACAACGCTGTCGAACACTATCGGACTGAGCGTCGTCTCCGCGAGAGCGAGCAGTTGTACCGTACTGCCGTTGAGCGGAGTCACGACGCCATCTACATCTATCAGGGCGAGCAGTTTCAGTTCGTCAACCGTCGGACGTGCGAACTGACGGGGTACGACGAAGAGGAACTAAACGAGACGGAAATCTGGAAACTCATTCACCCGGACGACAAAGAACGCGTCCGCGACATCGCGGCAAAGCGGAGGCGCGAGGACCCTGAAACGCCGTCACGATACACGGCACGAATCGTAACGAAAGACGGAACTGCAAAGCGGTGTAAGTTCAGCGTCCAAGGGATTCAGTACGAAGGCGAACGCGCCGTCCTCGGGTCTGTCCGCGAGATGAGCGACGAGGAACGCGTCGAAGAGCGGTTTCAGGCTCTTATCGAACGGTCGTCCGACCTCGTGACAATTATCGGCCGAGACGGCACCATCAAATATCAGAGTCCATCCTGCGAGCGGATACTGGGCGTGTCGCCCGAACTCGTCGAGGGACAGAGCGTGATGACGTTCATCCATCCGGAAGACAGAGCAGAGATGCAAAACCTCCTCACGGAAATGTACAACTCCGACTCGTCGAGAGTCGAGACGGCGCGGTTTCGTAGCCGCCACGCCGATGGATCGTGGGTGTGGCTAGAATCTATCGCCCGTGCAGACCCAGTGGAGAGTATCGACGGCATCGTCGTCAACTCGCGCGACGTGACCGATCAGCGAGAGCGCGAGCGACGACTCCACCGCTACGAGAACGTCGTCCGAAGCACCACACAAGGTGCATACATCATCGGAACAGACGGGTGCTTCGAGTTCGTAAGTCCCGTGGCTGGCACTCGGATGAGAGAGCCAGAAGAGAACATCCGCGGAGAACACGTGAGCGTCTTACACGAGACGGGGATGATCGATGCGGATGGGCTCGAAGCAGTACAGACAGCCATCGACCGGATTCTCGACGGCGAGTCAGATAACGAGCGAGTCGAACTCGAAGTCGATATCCCAGGAGATATCGAGTACATCGAGGTTACCTTCTCACCGCTCCGAGACGAGCATGAATCAGCGTGTGAGGTGGGCATTGGTGACGAGTCGCAACAGCGAGGAGTCGTTGCCCTGACGACGGACGTAACCGAGCGCAAGCAGTATCAAGCCCGACTGAGCGCGCTCCACAGCGCAAGCCGAGAACTGACGACGGCGACGACGTACGAGGAAGTCGCAACAATCGTGAGTGATGCGGCGGAAAACATCCTCAACTATCCGCTGAACAGCATCTCATTCTACGACGAAGACCGCGATGCGCTGCTTACCCACGCGGTGTCCGATGCCGCAAAGGAGATTGTTGACGACGAGGTCATCCCACGAGGGCACGGCATCGCGTGGCGAGTGTTCGAGAGCGGCGAAGGTGAGGTGTTCGAGAACGTCTCCACGGACCCTGCGGTAATGAACCCCGATACGGAGATACAGAGTGAGGTCGTTCTTCCCATCGGTGATGTCGGAGTGCTGATGGCGGGATCACGAGAACCCGGAACGCTGAACGACTCCCGTGTCTCGCTCGCTCGAATTCTGGCCTCGAACGCGAGTGCGGCGCTCGAACGCGTCGAACGAGAGCAACTGCTCCGTCACCACGAACGCGAACTCGAACACCAAAACGAGCAACTCGAACAGGTTGCGAGCGTCGTCAGCCACGACTTGCGGAACCCACTTAATCTCGCGTCCGGACAACTGCAAATCCTTCGTGCGAATCACGAGGCAGGCCAGTACGACACGATAGAAAAGCGACTCGAACGTATCGAGGACGCTCATCAGCGGATGCGCCAGATTATCGAAGACATGCTGAGCCTCGCACGGCAGGGACAACCCGTCGAAGAACGGGAGACAGTCCTTCTCGGTAGCGTCGCCCGAGAGTCGTGGGAAACAGCGGTGAACGGCACCAACGCCACCCTCGTCGTTGCGGACAACCTCGGAACCATAGCGGCACACGAGGGGCGGCTGAAACAACTGTTCGAGAACCTGTTTCGAAACAGCATCGATCACAACTCACCCGACGAGACGATAACAGTCCGCGTCGGGCGTCTCTCGAACGGATTTTTCGTCGAAGACGATGGACGTGGCATCCCCGAAGCAGACCGAGACGAGGTGTTCGAACCCGGAGTCTCGACGCAACCCCAAGGTACCGGACTCGGACTCGGTATCGTTCGCACAATCGCTCACGCTCACGAATGGACAGTACACATTACGGAGAGCGAAACCGGCGGAGCGCGCTTCGAGATACGTACTGAGGGCACAGCGTAGTCGCCGAGTTGTAGCGTCAGCGAGTAGCAGCACTCAACCCACGAGAAGTGCATCGAGAGTGGTCCGGCGGGGTGGGGACCGCCGTCCACCAACCCATGTTCGCTCCTGACAGACCGAGAACGGGACTAAAGTCCGAGGAGCGAATGCAACAACGTGACAAAGTGTGTTAGTTACTTGCTGGTTAGTCTGCCGGTTAGTCTGTCGGTTAGTTTGCGGGTAGCGGTGGATTGAGTACCAACCGGACGATCAGCGACGAGCAAACGTACGGACTCATGCGGTTGATTTAGCATCCACTAACGGTCGCAGTCACAGCAACCAGTTCACGCGACAGACAGTATATCAGTATTGATATTCTCCCCAGAAGATATATTTATGCGTATTTGGAAGAGGCAGCCGTGTTCGACGATTCGACCCGACGTCGATTCGTCGCCGGTGTCGTTTCGGTCCGTGCAGTGGGCCTCGCGGGGTGTCTTGGGGGACGCCCGGGTAACGAAACCGGTTCGTCGGGGAAAATGGGGGAAACTGGTGGGAGCGAAACACAGACAGCGACAGCGCCGACCGAGAGCAGTCCAACCACGGTGACCGACACCGCACGTGAACATCTCGGCAACGGACTCGTTGGACTGGTTGAGGCCGACAGCCGATCAGCGTACGCCGATAGTGCCGGGGTAGCGTACGATGAGGGACACGTCCGCATCGTGGTCGAACTCGGATCGGAGGGCAACCTCCCATCCTCGCCCACAGTAGACGTGAAAAACCGCCACGAGTCGCTCGTGGAGGGTCGCGCCGCCGTCGAGGATTTGCCGGCGTTGGCGGCGGCTGACGAGGTGTCGTACGTTCGCAGCAGACGCCAGTGAAGCTTCGACAGGCTGACTGATATAAACCGTCAGCGAGCCTGTGGCTTCTCCGCGGCGTCCTCCGACAACGCCTCGGATAGTTCCTCGGAATCGAATTCGTCAGATGGCGACGCCCCCAACTCCGAGCCGAGAACGTCAACGACGATTACGTCGCCGATACCGTCGATTCGAGGGTACGGGATGCTAACGCCCTTATTACCGGTCGGAAGGTTCGGAAATCTGTTCTCGTCGATATCCGCGACAAGTAATCCGGTGGCCTTCCCCTGGTCGAGATCTACGGTGACGCCGACGGCCTGTCCGAGTCGATAGCCGTCGTGCGTGTACACTGCTTCACCGGAGAGGTCGGGAGCCGGTTCGCCACGGGGCACCGTCGCGGTGGGGTGAGATTCGGGGACCATCTCGACAGAATGTGTAGACCGAAAGACAATAAAATAGTTGGAAGGCTGAAGAGAAGATGGCAATACCGAGAGACGATTGCGGGAACTGTCGCTCGCGTCGGCCGCCTCGTATCTCACTCGCTGTTCTTTTCGTGAACGTCTGTCAGTAGATCGGAGAGCGCAGTCACTGCGCCGTCGAAGAGTTGTCGTCCGGTGTTTTCGTCTGCGACGCTCGGATCGCCGATTGCACCGCTTTCGGAGTACTCGTCGAACGACCGATAGACGGACAGCGGACCGCCGACAACGAGATCGGCGCCGCCCTGTTCGTAGTGTTCGTCCCAGTATTCAGCGGGCATCTCGTCCGTATCGACCAGTTCCGGAAAGAGATGCAACATCATCGACGTTTCGAACTCGCCGCCATGCGCCATACCACCGAGGTCGCTCTCGCGCACCGTCGCCGCGAGGTCTGCAACGAGTTCGAAGTACGTGAGACCGAGAATCTCTCGATCGGGATGTTCGCGTCCGATTTCGGAGACGGCGGCGTCGATAAGGGACGTATTACCACCATGGCCGTTCACGAAAACCAGCGCGTCGAACCCGTTGTCGAGACCGGTCTCGGCCATATCTCGGAGCAAGTCCAGAAGCGTCTCGAAGCCAGCCGAGAGCGTCCCACCGACCGGGAGATGATGCGGCGAATAGCCCGGTCTCACCGACGGTGCGACCAGAATCGGAACGTCAGCGACGATGCGCTTGGCACTTGCCGTTGCCACACGCTCTGCGAGCAGCGTGTCGGTTGCAACCGGTAGGTGCGCTCCGTGCTGTTCGATGCTCCCGACCGGGACGACGAGGACTGACCCGTCGGTTCCGCCGACTGCCGCGATAGTACGTGCAGACTGCGCGCCGAACGAGACTTCAGCGTCCAGCGTCGAAGGCGAGCGAGTCATGCGATTCGGTACTCCTCGATTCGGTCGCGGTCGATTTCGATGCCCAGACCGGAATCCTGCGGGACACGGAGCGTTCCATCGGCGACGTCGAACGGATCTGCAATCACGTCGTCCTCCCACCCGTAGTAGACCGAATCGGGCGGGAGCGAAAAACCCGGAATCCCGTGGACGGCGTGCAAGATTGCCGCCGTTCTGATCCCGAGGTCGAATGCGCAGTGATGGACGGCCGGGATACCCGCATCCGCTGCGATGGCGGCCTCCTGTCGGAGACCGGTAATACCGCCGGCGGGCGTCAGATCCAACACGGCAACGTCAATGGCACCAGCAGCGACGAGTCGCCGCAGATTGTGCGGAATATACGTATCCTCGTTCGGTCCGATTGGCTGCCGAGTTTGCCGTTTCAGACCGGCCAGAGAATCGTGTGCATCGACCCGAATCGGCTGTTCCATGTACTGAAGGTAGATGCCGGCATCGGCCAGTTTCGAACCGACGCGAATCGCTTGATCGATAGTCCATCCCTGATTCGGGTCGAGACGGAACGACAGTTCGCCGTCAACCTCGTCGTGCATGGCCTCGATGCGAGCAACGTCTTCCGTCCAGTCGCGGCCAGCTTTCGTTTTCAACACGGAATAGCCCTCATTAAGGACCTCAGCGGCACGCTGTCTGGACTGTTCGGGGGAGAGAATGCCAAGACAGTACGCGACTTCGATCTCGTGGTCGTTACCGTAGTCGTCCTCGTTACTGTAATCGCCCTGATGCTCGCGGTGTCTCG
Source organism: Halogeometricum borinquense DSM 11551 (assembly GCF_000172995.2). Classification (GTDB taxonomy): domain Archaea; phylum Halobacteriota; class Halobacteria; order Halobacteriales; family Haloferacaceae; genus Halogeometricum; species Halogeometricum borinquense. The sequence goes on along the minus strand of NC_014732.1, from coordinate 107,844 downwards.
TATTCGTCTGGCTGGGTGCTGTCCAACCGCCCAGCAGTTCGTACACCGGTTTGTCGAGCGATTGTCCGACGATATCCCAGCATGCGACTTCGACCGGCGCAAAGAACATGTCGGCGTTGGCGTACTCAACGAACACCTGTCGCCGGAGCGCCTCCAACTCGAACGGCGACTGACCGACGACAAGCGGTCGGATACCGTCTTCGATGATAGAGACGGTCGCCGCAGGTGTGAGGAACACGCGGACCTCCCCCCACCCGGAGATTCCCTCGTCGGTATCGACGCGGACGAGAACTCGGTCCATGTCCGTCAACGAGTTATGGTTGGTTACGTACGGCGCGATGCCACCGTCTTCAAACGGAACGAGCGGAATGTTGACCGCGAACGCTTCGATATCTGTGATTTTCATCGGGCGATGAGTCTACGCCGAGTGGTCGTTGGGGGCGTACAGAGCAAACACTGATTTGACATGATACTCATCGAGAGAAAGCACTCATAAATCTATCCCGCCCGTCTGCGTAGCTTCAAAATCAGACAGTGTCTCTCGCCACGCTTCCCGACTCGCTTGCGGACGTGAAAATAAGTCACCGATGTCATGTAGACGGCCAACAAGTTGGTTCTCCGACGGGAAAGTTCAAAAGGTGGTCCGCCGAAGCGGCCCTATGGACGTACCACAGGCCGCGGCGACGTGCGACGACGTGGTCGAGGCTGTCAGCGCCGCAGTCGTCGCAGAGCGCGACTTCCTCGAAACCGTCTTGACTGGCGTCCTCGCCCGAGGTCACGTCCTCCTCGAGGACGTTCCCGGCACCGGAAAGACGCTGACCGCACGGAGCATCGCCGCCGCCCTCGGTCTCTCGTTCGCCCGTATTCAGTTCACGCCCGACCTCCTCCCAGCCGACATCACCGGGTCGAACGTCTACGACGAGCGACAGGGAGCGTTCGAGTTCCAACCCGGCCCTATCTTCGCCAACGTCGTCCTCGCAGACGAGATTAACCGCGCGCCGCCGAAGACGCAGGCCGCGCTCCTCGAAGCGATGGGCGAGGGACAGGTCACGGTGGACGGCGTCACCCACGACCTCCCGAACCCGTTTTTCGTCATCGCCACGCAGAACCCAGTCGAACAGGAAGGAACGTTCCGCCTGCCCGAGGCGCAACGGGATCGGTTCATCGTCAAGACCGAACTCGGGTACCCCGGACGCGAAGGCGAGCGCGAACTCATCGACCGGCGGGCCGACCGGACGCGGCGTTCCCCGTCGGCCTCGCGCGTCGTCACCGATGAACAAGTGTCCGCACTCCGCTCTGTCCCCGAACACGTCCGCGTGGACGAGAAACTGCGCGACTACATCGTCGATTTAGGTCGTGCGACACGTGAAGACGCCCGCGTCGATGTCGGCGTCTCCCCGCGTGGAATCCAGCGACTGTTCGAGGCTGCGCGCGCCCGCGCGGTCATCCGAGGACGCGACTACGCCGTCCCGGACGACGTGAAAGCCGCCGCACCGTCGGTGTTCCGCCACCGACTTGTCCTGACATCGGACGCGCGCGTCCGCGGTGTCGATCCACTCGACGTAGTGGACGAAGTCCTCGACAGCGTCCCCGTCCCGCCCGTTGCCTCGGCACGGCAGAACGACTGAGAACCTACCCGAGACCGAGGAGGCCGACGACCCACCGGATAACTTCCGACCCCGCGAACAGTCCGCCTTCCGCACGCGAGAGGCGACGCCCCGTCCAGAGAGCCGCGACCACGGCGACGGAGACGGCGACCAACCACGTCAGACTCAGCCCGATAGAACCGCTTAGCGACAGCGGACGAATCACCGCGCCGACACCCATAATGACGAGGAGATTGAACACGTTGCTCCCGACCACGTTGCCGACACTGACGCCGAGTCGGCCGCGTCGCATCGCCACGAGCGAGACGGCGAACTCCGGCGTGGAGGTGCCAGCGGCGACGATTGTCCCACCGATAACCCACTCGGAGACGCCCGCGCCACGCGCCAGTTCCGAGGCCGATCCCACCATCAGGTCGCCGCTGATGAGGACGATAGCCAGTCCGGCGACCAACAAGACGACGTCACGCCCGCGGAACTGTATTCGCTCGGTGACGGTGGTGGTGACGCCGGGCGGGGCGTCCGCGTCGGCCGACATTTCGTCCGTGATTCCGCTTCGAAGCAGAAAGGCGATGTACGCGACGAACAGGCCGACGAGGACCGCTCCCTCGCCTCGGGTCACCACGGAGTCGGATATCGCGTACACGCCGAGGAACGTACTGACGAGTAATGCGACTCCGTCGCGGTGGACGAGCGAGCGCTCTATTGGGACGACCCGGAGCAGCGAGACCACGCCGAGGATGAACGCCAAATTGTAGATGTTCGAGCCGACGACGTTGCCGACGGCGATATCACCGAGCCCCACGAGGGCTGCATCGGCCGTGACAACGAGTTCGGGTGTGGAGGTGCCCGCGGCGACGACGGTCAGTCCGATGGTCAACTCCGATAGGCCGACGCGTCGCGCTAACCGGACAACAGAATCGACGAGCAGACGCGCGCCGATCCACAGTCCGGCGACCGACACGACGACAATGCCAACCTGTACCGCCTGCCCAGTCTGAATCATCTGTCGAGAGTACCCTCGGGTACAGCCACCGGCGTCTCCCACATCAATCAACTGGCTGGATCGGGCGCATGCGCCCGTCTTGCCGTCCATCTGGGCCGCCGCACCAATCCGGATCGCCGCCTCCGCTGTTCACCCCCTCTCAGCAAGCGTCAGCGACGCCGAGCAACAGGAGGAGAGGTACTCGTCGTGCCGTCGGACGAGTTTGCAGTCACGGTAGCGGCGGGCGACCACCCCACCGCAGTCACCGCAGGAGAGGACGTACGCCGGATCAGCGAATCGACGGACACGAATCGGCGCATCCACCGACTCGGCCCGTCGCTTGAATCGAGGACCGTGATTCGTCGTCCCGAACCGCTGGAACTGTTCGACGTGGACCAACTCGTGCCTGAGCGTCGCCGTCCACTCGGTTTCGTCGAACGCTTCGAACGCCGCCCACGTCAGCGAGACTGTACACGCCGGGATGCCGTCGGCCCATGATTTCGGCTCCCCGACCGTTGCACCGCTAATTTGCGGGCGCTTGACGGCCGCGGCGCGCCGCTTCGCACGCGTCGAGACCTCCCATTCGACGCGAGAGAGGTCCACATCGAAATCGAATGTCTCGACGGCGCGTTCGCAGTACGCGGCGGACCACGCGAGAAGGTCGTCGTGCGTCGTCACCGCCTCGAAGGTCTCGGGTACGCCACCGAAATCGGAACCGGCGGATGGAATACCGGAAGACGCGTCACCAGTCACTGTCCGTCCGTCTCAGTCCGCCCGGAAAATCCATTCGGGTCGGGCGGACAGTCCCGCGAAATCGCGCGAATACGTTAGAACGTGAGGTGCGACGACGACCCCGGCAGATCGTCCGCTTCGATTGCTCCCTCGTGAAGGAACGTGCGGTCGTCGTCAGTGAGTACCACATCGCCGTCACGTGTCTCGACATCGACACTGACGAGTGTCGATTCGGCGGCTTTGCCGTTGTCGCAGTACCCAGAACAGGCGTCGTACATCGACCCGTGTTTCGGACAGACGATTTCACCGTCGCGCATCGCCGCGCCGAACCCCCTGTCGAGACGCTGGTCGGTTTCGTGTTGACAGTAGTTCAACCACGCGCGCACGCAGTCATCAGTTCGGACGAGAACGACTTCTTCCTCGCTTCCATCGGCTTCGCGGACAGTGAACAGCCACGAGTCGCCTTCATCCAACTCCGAGAGGGAACAGAGATGTTCAGCCATACTACACTTCTCGGGAGAGAGGGGCATTGACTTTCGGTGTTCCCCACGCACGTCGCCGGAGACGCGGTATTGATAAGCACTGATGCAACACACCTGGCAGCATTCGGATGCGGTCGAAGAGTGAGGTGAATGTCAGTTCGTGGCGTCCATGCAAGAATTTGCCCGCCTCACCGAACCTAGCGAAGCGTCAGTCACCAGACGGCCGAGACGAGTCGCCAACCGACCGCCTCAATGACTCCGAGGAGTACTCCCAAGAGAAGCCAGATCGACCACGCCATCGGATATCCAACCGGTGACCCGCCGGTCGCCACCGCTACCGCTGCCGCGGACGTGATGACACCGACTCCAAAGACGGGCAGTACGAGGTGGTGGCGTGCGAACAGATAGGCGACGATCAGCATGCCGACGAATCCGCCACCGAGACTGAATCCGAGGAAGAGTACGTCACCGAAACCATCCGCAATGAGGTACACCGGGAGGACTGAGAGGAAAGTCAGCACCACGCCACTCAGCACCCCAAATCGAAGTGCACCTCGACGTGTCCGGCGCCGAGACGCTGCCGCTTTACTTCCGACGAACGCTTTCAGACCGGGAACGACAGGCTCGACGACTCCGACGATGCCGACGACGAGGAGGAGCCACGGGGTGACACCGACGAAACGAGCAAGGATCGGATCGCCGGTCAGGACGACTTCACCGCCGACACGCGCCGCTGTCACGCCCGGTCGCCACAGGCTCCATCCCACGCCCCCAGAGACTCCCGCAACCGCGGTTACGACTGCCGCCGGACGGCCACGTTCGGACAACCACCAGCCGACGATGCCGAGCAGTCCAAGTAATATCCCGCTTCCGGCGACAGCCACGAACTCCCTGCCGTCTACCGGGAGCGGATAGCCCTTGAAGAAGGCAACCACACCAACGATAGCTGGAACGACCGCGGCAGCAATCGCCGGACGCACCCACCGACGTGGAGCGGCAAGCATATCGCGTGCGGTCATGATAATCCCCCCTCAAGCGTCGAGAGGACGACCGGCCACGACTCCTTGTTAGCCCGTGCGAGGCCTTCCGGAGACCCGCCCAATGCCATCGTAGTCCCCGGGGGCGGACTGCTTATCGCCGTCAACCCGGTGGTTGGCTGATACGGGAACGAGATGGCGTGGCCCGCCGTCTCCGTCGTAACGTGTCGGACCGGATACGGATGCTCATGGTTACGGAGTCGCCTCACTACCATCCGTCCGAATGTGGCTGACGGCCATAATCTGTCGTCTCCGCCCGAGACGAGTGTTACCGGGCCGTCGATGTTCTCGACCGGTATCGTCGCCTCCGAGATTCGCTCGGTACTCGCCTGCTCCAATCCAACCTCGTAGGTCGGTCGGAGCGACACCGAACCTCCGAGCGGCCACGATGCGACGTAGTCGGCGATGACCGACGGCGGGAACGCGGTCGGGACGAACGGAACCGGGTCGCCGTCGAGTGTCCACGACGATGTCATCTCGCCACCGTACGTCAACCCCGCCCAGACGATGCCCGACGGTGCGTACGCCGCGACAGCTCCGACCCAATCGAAGGTCGCACCAGCTAGCAACGCCAATTCAGCCCCTTTGGAAGTGCCGAGGAGGCCGACCGAGCCGTCTCGAACAGCTGGACGGCTCGTTAGCCAGTCGTAGCCCCGCTGGAGGTATTCAAGGGGAACCTCGGCTAGCTGGTCCGGAACTGCATCTGGCGGACCGAAATACTGTGGTGCGAACGCTGCGTATCCGTGGGCGGCAAGCATGAGCGCGCTTCCGACGGCGGGCTGACCGCCTGAGCCGTGGAGGACCATAACACCTGGATATGGACCATCCCCGCTCGGTCGGAATAGCGTGCCAAGAAGTCCGTCGGGAGACGCCTCGGTATGCAACTTCTTGGGACCGAACCACCGGGTCACGGTCTGCTGGCCGATTTGTCGACCATCGGCGCTCGCAGTGAGCGTCAGGTCGCTGCCTCCCTCCGGTGGCGCGTATATTGATGATTCGCCGTCGGTTGGCCGCATCGACCAGATTAACCCCATAGGAGAAACTGTCTCGTACGTCCCTGCGTCCGGAGCGTGCGTCTCGATATCGACGACACCCTTCGAGGACGCCGTGAACGTTGCGAACGAAGCCCACTGACGACCCTCGCGGTCGAACGTCCGGGCCGTGATCGTCACGGCTGTCCCAGGAGCTATGCCACTCACCATGAGTGTGAACGGTTCGTCGTAATGTACTGACGTTGGTGAGACACGAAGCTTGCCGGTGGCGTTCTGGTCGGTTCCGTCTGTCGTAGATTCGGGTTGTGCTGTAGATCCCGTGTGGCCAACCAATCCGACGAGAGACCCAGCGGTGATACACTGGAGAACAGAGCGGCGCGAAATCATCGTACTAGTACCGACTCGTACGTCCGCAGGTGCTTGGACCGCGTACTGAGTCCGGTCGATTCTTCGGCTTCCACAACCACCAGTGCCTCGCCAACTGCCTGTCGCAAGTCGTTCAGGGTTGCACGCAACTTGCTATGGAGTTCCCTATATTCCTCCATTACATACCCCTTCTTGTCAGAATCAGAAAAATATTGATGAGGTACGGTATTTACTGACAGATTGTAGATGTGTTTGTCTATTCAGTGCTTGTATAATAGAACGTGCACTGTTTCGTACTCAGCCATAACCATCGGCATTGTACATACCTCTGTCATCGCAAGCCCTCGGTGATGATTGACAATATTAGTAGTTATATGGAAGCTTTCGTCAACCTCTTCGATCGAATTTGCTAGTACTGCGAGGGGGTTATGGATGAATTTTTCAAATTCGTCAGAGCCACTCTTGAATTCGTGCCAATACAAGTTCCAGGGTTCCTCGTCAATCTCTGGTACACTTTCGTCGATGCTGACCCAATCTAGATCACCAGATAATCGGTGGAAGAAATCTTCACGCTCTTCTTCTGATAATTGTTCGTACAGTTCGTATACCTCATCACTATTTGCGCTCATATGAAATTATTAATAGTGTAGATCTATAGTATTTTTGGCAGATTTCGTTTCTCGGCACTGTATAGATGCGCACCGCTTTGATGGGCGTACGGTTGTCGAGCGTTTGATTCGGCCGAACGAAGTTATAGTAAATACACGAACCAGGAAACACCACGTCAGATCAGCCAAACACCGTGGAACGGCGCTCTCTCGGCTGAATGATCGGGACCTCGTTCGGCACAAGGGCGGGTTCTGGGCGATTGCGGACGACGACCACTGCGTCACCGCCGCGTATGACCTCCTCACCACCAGCGACCGTCTCGACAACGAGGATAGTGGTTTGACCTCGACGAGTGGGATGCTGCAACCTGAAGCCACCGCATCCGAGCGAGTGGTTCGCGCTGCGTAGGAACACAGAAAGAAAGGTTTCATACGACGAAGCCGTCGAAAATATCGCCTCGGGGTGAATTACGCGGCGTCGTGAATTACACGGCGTCGGCCGGCGTTGCCGACTGCGTCGTTTCGATACCAGTGACCTTCCCGAACGCGCGACCGAACATGTAGAATACGGCGACGTTCGTGTAGAACTGGATAGTCGGGACGAGGAGAGTTCCAATGCCGATCGTGATGGCGACGAGAAAACCAGTCAGCACGTAAGCGACGAACGCGAGCAAGAACGGGATTATCCACGCGACGAAGTAATCCGCACTCAACAGGACATCTTTGAGACGGCTGATGTCGAACGCTGCGCCGAAACTGTCTTCGACGGCCATGTTCGTGAGCGCCGCCGGGACGAGGTAGTAGATGATGAACATGGCGAAGAAGCTCACACCGAAGCCGAGCGCTCCAATACCACCGAGGAGTCCGGCCGCAGTGTCACTTCCAGAGGCACCACCCGAAAGACCGACACCGAGACTGGCCCCCATGAGTGCGAACGGAACGAACCCGTACACGAGTGTCACGCCAAACGCTTTGAGTCCGTCCACGAACATCTTCCCCCAGTCGTCGAACGCGGGAGGTTCTGGTTTGCCGTGTGCCGTCGCCTCAAGGACTCGGACGAGATAACCGTACAGGAGGAATACCGGGACAACCAAGATAAACCCGAAGATGAGCAGCGATCCGATGACGATACGACCGAGTGCATTATCCCCATCAAGAGGATAGGAAATACCTTCTTCTAACATCTGCGAGCATGAAATTCAACTTACTATATATAAATTTATGTGAAGTTTGATGAAAAGATTGAGACAGTGTGAAAGGCGGCGAGAGCGCGACAGAGACGGCGATTCGAGAGACGAGGGTGTGATCGGTTCCAGAGAGCGACGTTAGCGCGGGAGGGTCGTCAACGAGATCGCGGCGCTAGCGCGACGAGGCGTCCGCGAGAGGGTGAGTGGGGGATGGGGGGTGCGGGGGGAGGGGGGAGAGAGGGAGAGTCGGTACTCGGTCACTACGAGTTATCCGCGCGCCACTCGTCTGCGAGCAGTCCATACCGAATCCGGTCGTGCCACTCGCCGTCGGTATATACTTCCTCGCGGGCGACTCCCTCGCGTTCGAATCCGACTTTCTCCAAGACGCGTTTCGAAGATTCGTTACTGGCGAGCGTCGAGGCTGTGATGCGGTGGAGACCGAGCTCATCGAAGCCGTACTTGACCATCGTCTTCGCGGCGGCCGTCGCGTATCCCGCATCCCAGTGTTCGTAAGCGATCCAGTAGGCCAACTCCGCGTAGCGAAAGTCGATGGCGTTCGGGTCCTCACGAAGGAGGTAGACGAACCCGACCGATTCGTCGTCAGCGCGAATGACGAGACCGACGGTTTCCTCGTTTCGACCCATCGTCCCGCCGAGACGGGTAGTAGCATGATCCGTACTGGTCGGAAACCTGACGGTTCTCGTTTTGCGGACGCGGGGATCGTTCTCGTGTGTCCGTAGAAAGTTGAGATCCGACTGGTCGGCCGGACAGAGTGCGACGCCATCGCCTTCGAGAAACACTGGCCCGGACATATCCCGACAGTCACGGTGTCAGCGGTAAAGTCCAGTGGCCGTCCGAGAGGCACCTCAGCGCAGAGCAACAACGAAAAATAGGACGCCGAGAACCGCGCCACCGAGAGCGAGAGACAGCCCCGAGCCATCGAGGGCCGGGATTCGACCGAGGAAGTCCGCGAGGCCAACAGCGGCTATCGCGGCGACGACGCCAACGATAGCAGTGACGGCGAGGTGGACGAGTTCCGCGCGGCGTGTCTCGCCGAGACGACCGATTTCGTGACCAAGAGTCACGCCGTGAGTTCCGGCGTCGCGGACGATGAGTCCGCCGACAAGCCCCGCGAGAACGAGCGTTGTTCCCGCACCAACGGTGGCGGCGACTGCTGACGCGACGAACAGACCCGCGCCCGCGACGGCGGCACCGGCGGCCCTGTCAGTCATGACGCCGATGTTGACCACGCCGTACAGCACCGCGAAAGCGACAGCAGCGACGAAGAGCAACCCGGCACAGAGGCCGAGAACGACCACCTCACCGCCGTAGAATGCCATGACGGCGTCCGCCTGCGTCTGCACATCCCCCGCATACGCCGCAGGAAGGACATCGAGAATCGCATCGAGGAGTGCCGTAAGTACGGGTTCGTGGAGCGTGAACGCTCCGATGACGACAGCGGAACCGGCTACCAGCGAGGGAGTTGACTTTCTGAGTTCGTCTTTAGAGGCGTCGTAGAAGCGCCTGAGTCCCCACGACCCGATACCGAGGAGAATGCCGACGACGCCGCCGAGAAAGAGAACGACACGAAGGATATCGACTCCCGCGAGCGTCGTCACCGGATCGAGAATCGTTGCGGGAAGCATCTCGAATCCACGCGGAGCGAGAAAGAGAATTCCCAAGATAAAGACGACGAGCGTGCCGAGTGTGGTCGCCGCCGTCAATCCTCGTTTGAGTGGGTCGAGGACGCGATCCGCGGCCTCCGGCTTGTTCGGCCGGACGAGGTCTGCCACCGGATACGTCCGGAGAACGGTCTCGAGACCGATGACGGCGAGATAGCAGACGAGGGCAAACGAAAACAGATGCGGTCCTTCGTGCGTCGGTGCGACAAGGAATCGAAGGACGCCGCCAACGAGTGCACCGGGGAACGCCGCCGCCGGAACCGGGTCGGGGACGAGAACTGGAACGTACAGCGTTGCGGAGAACTCCTCGAAGATACGGACGATAGCAAGCGGGACAAACGCGAACGTCGGTGGGAGCGAAGCAACCGTTGCGACCGCGAGTGCCGACTCTAACGCGTCGGATTCAAGCGTATCTCTGACCGCCGCCGCCGCTCCGAACCCCGCCGCTGTGAGGCTGACGACGACGAACACCGACCCGACAGGGTACGTACCGCCGAGTTGCTTGGCGAACACGTACCCCAAGCCGGCGACGACGCCCGCACTCGCCGGGAGAAGAAGGCAGGCAGCGACGAACCGCGAAAGCGGACGGTACGCCGTCGCCGCCGCGAGCGAGATAGCACCCGCGAGCAGCGCCGCGCCGCCCGCGGCCGGGAGAACAGCGTTCCAGAGTTGCGTCGCACCCGTGAGTAGACCGCCGAGAATCGCCGTACAGCAGAGTACAACAGCGATACTCAACGCGGTGGGTCGCCAGTTCGACGCCGGAGGCGCGGCGTCGGTCGTTTCGAGGTCCGAAAGCGGTGAGTCTGTCATCTGTCTGTAAGTACGTGCGAGAGCGAGTCGTCGAGCGGTCGTTCGGGCGTCCAGTCAGCGACGGTGACATCAGTCCGTTCGAGTGCGGTTCGTCGGCGGGTTCGGTCAAGCGACGCGAGGGCGAGTCCGGGCGTCTCCCGACCGGTCACGTCGGGCGAGAGTACAGCGACCGAGCGGCCACGTCTCCGAAGTGCGCGGGCAAGCGTCGCCGGATAGTCGTCCAGAAGCGGTGAAAAGAGGACAATCCGTGCGTCGGACGCGAGGCGGGCATCCAGCGTCGCCGCGACGGTTGCTGCGCGCGAGTCGCGTGATACGCCGCGTCGCTCACTGTCGGAGTCCACCACGCCCCCATCAGTTGCTGTCGTCGCCGTCTCAGCGGCCGCGACACTGGCGGCATCGAACATCGCTTCCGCTTCCCGCGGGCCGTCGGGCCACGGGAGACCGTCAGGGCCGACAGCAACGGCATCTGGAAATTCAACTGAGTCGAGACCGAGAGCTGTTGCCGCCACGTCGTGTCCATCGGCGGTCAACGTGCGGTGCGTCCGCAACGCAGCGTAGGCGCACAGTTCCGCCGCCGTCGGGCGACCGGGACCAGCGACAGCGCGCATCGGTTCGCGGGCGTCGGCGACGACAGCGACACGACTGGCCTGTTGCTCGCGGAACTCGACGGTAGTGAGTTCGCCAGTCTTGGCGAGATGCCGCCAATCGACGCGCGAAAGTGGGTCACCGGACCGGTACTCACGCGTCGAATGAAACTCCAACCCCGACCCGCCCGAATCGGCGGGCACTGTTCCGGCTCTGCAGGGCGTGGCCTCCGCGACCGACGCATCTGTCAGTCCGCCGGAACACGAAAGCACTTCGTCGCCGCCGACGGCCACCTCGCTGGTGAGGACGCTGGTGCCCGCGACGGAGCGCAGACGAACGAGTGCGTCGTCGAACGCAAAGTCACCGCGGGTTGCGACGACGTCGTACGTGACCGTCTCCGTCTCACCCGGGGCGAGTGACAGACTCGCGCGGGGCGACCCGGATTCGACGGCGAGTGCGGCGGGGACGCCGTCCACGACGCGAACGTCAGTGAGCGTTCGGCCGCCGTCATCACTTGCGTCGTCGGTTGCTGATGAGGATTCCGTGGCCGAACTGTTCTCGACGGTGAGCGTCACAGTGACGCGTTCGCCGGGAGCGGGTGCCACCGGATCGAACTCCCGACGAATGCCGAGTTCGACAGTTTCGGGGAGCGATGAGAATGCATCGTAGAGGACGTAGGTGAGGGGGATCACCGCCGCCGCGACGAGCGTCGGATTCGCGTAGGCAAGGCCGATACCGACGAGCGACAGCGTTCCGACGAGGCCGACGTTCCATCGGTCATCGCGCCGAAGCGTCGTCATTGCTCACCACCGGCATCGACTTTCGTGGCCGACGCGTGATCAGTTTCGTCGGGAGCGATGCTCTCAACCTCACCCTCGTCAGTTCCGGAGGTCTCTGGCTCACGTCCCGCAGAATCTTCGGATTCGCGCAGCGTCTCCGACTCCCGTTCGGCCAGTCGTTCGGAGTCTTCACTCGCCGGAACCACACCCTCGCGGAGTTCGAACAGTGCGTCTAGCGTGGCATCGACCCGGCGACGACGCTCTCGTGGCGGGTCGAGCCACACCCGGATGCGAGACCGAAGTGGAGCTTGCCCTGACCCCGCTGCGAGGAACGCCGCGGCGAGTTCGTCGTCCGTCCACTCACCGTTTCGAATACAGCGGCGTGCCGTCTGTTGGTCAACGTTCGCCACGTCGGCGTACAGGCCGGTCGCCGTCTCCCGAAGCCGAGTAACGACCGGGGTCATCGCGTCGTCATCGTCTGACGAGAGCGCGTTGCCGACGACCCGGTCGAACCGGCCGCCGACGCGAATTGACGCCGGAGCAGAAGCGCCCTCGGGGGGCATCTCTCTGAGCTCCGTAAAGCGGTCACTGGTTGATGAAGCACGGCGGCGAGCGAACCAAAGCCCACCGAGGAGCAACACCGCGGCGAGAGCTAAGAGGTACTGTTCGCCGTCGAGCGAACTGACCCGTTCCGAAAGCGCCGAAACTGGTGTCACGACGCCGGCGACGAGTCCGATAGTGACGGCGACGACGACGATTCCGGCGAGGCCAGCGACAGTTCGGAGCGCCTTCATCGGGCGTCCTCCCCACTGATTTCAGTATCCGTCTCGTCGCCACCCGCATCGGTGTCGTCGATTGCGGCCCGAATCTCAGCCATCGCGCGCGTCATCTGTTCGGAGCGGTCGGTCGGGGACCGCCCACCGTACTCGACATCCCGGAAGCCGTCTCGAATCACGAACACCGGTTCCGCGGGGAGTCCATCGGCTTCGACGGCGTGAGCGGCGAGCTCTCCCGGTGTGCGCGAGGCCTGCTTTGGGACGGTGACGTGCCCTCGGAACTCGTCCCAACAATCGCGGATTGTCCGCGCCTCAGGGTCCAGCGGGTCGTCTATAACGCCCGCCCGTCGAGCGACACGTTCGGTGACCGACTCACCACTGTTGCGGAGGCGGGCAAGCCGCGCTGTGACCCACGCGGCGGCGAGTCCGGGGAGTTCACCGAGTGCGATGGTTCGGTCTACGACACCCTGAACGACGGTCCGAAGTCGGGCGTGAAGCGCTCGAAATCCGTCCAAAAGTGTGTCTGCGAGTCCGGCACCCGAAACGAGGACGCCCAGCAGTGTATCGAGAAGAGCGGACGCACGGGAGCGAAGAGCCGACAGGTACGCGAGCGGCGAGGAGCCACGTCTGTAGGCAGTTCCGAAGACGGCACCGACGCCGATGAGAACCGTTCCGAAGAGTGCGCCGGCGTTCAGGAGCATCCCCGAGACGGACGTTGTACTCGTCTGCCCGTACCGCGCGGCGACGACGCGGGCCGACGAAGCGAGCGGGAGCGTGACCGTCGCCGAGCCGTTCGGCCCGGTGGTTGCGACGCGGTCACCGTTTATGGAGACGGGGACGCCGCCTGCACTCTCGTTTCCGAGCGTCGTGTGAACTGTCGCCGTCGAATACGGGAGTGGAATCGACGGCCGGTCGATGCGGACCGACAGCGCGTCAAGCGTGAGCGATTGCTCGCCGCTGACTTCCCCACGAGAGACGCTGACAGTGACGTTTCCGGGTTCTTCGGGGAGCGTAAACTCGGTCCGTCCGGTCGCGTCGGTCCGACCGACTGTCTCGCCATCAACGCTCACGCGGGCGTCGCGGATGGGGACGGTATCGACGGTAGCGACGACGAGAAGCTCGCTCGCGGTCACTTTGGACCCGACGAACGACAGTGAGGCGTTCGTGTCCAGTGGATACGAGACGGAGTCGTTCGACGCGCTGACCGAAAGCGCCGGATCTCGCACCGAGAACGAGGCGTCGCTATCTTGCGGAATAGGGCCGATATCCGCTGCGATGAGCGAGGCCCTCTCGCCCTCGGGTGCAAGAGAGATGGTCAAGTTGGACGCGTACGGGACCGTTGCGACTACCTGTCCTTCGATGTCGGTCACACCGACCGGGTCACCGTTGAACAGAACTGTCCGATCCGAAACAGCGTCGCCCGAATTCGTCACGGTTACAGTCACGTCAGCACCGGGAACCGGTGTCCGATTGAGCGAGAACGATGGCCCTGATGGCGTCCCGCCGGGCGTCTGTTTGTCCGTATCGTCGGAGTCACCCTCGTCTGTCCCGTCACCGGTTGCTCCCTCGTCCGCCGTGCCGTCATCCGTGGTTCCGTCATCAGCCGTCCCGTCGTCTGCCGAGCCGTCAGCACTCGTTCCGCTATCCGACGGCGTCGGCGTCGATGCATCGGTTGGGCTCTGCGATTCGGCTGTCGGCGTCGTAGTCGAATCGGGCGTCTCCGTCGTCGCTGGCGTCTCGTAGGTTCCGTCCTCCTGCCGCTCGAAAGCGGTGCGTTCGGCATCGAGACGCGCTTGGCCGGGCGTCGGGTCGAAGCGGACCCATCCGACATCGGGGAAGTACACTTCGACCCACGCGTGGGCGTTCATATTTCGGACCGTGTACGTGTTGTCTCCGGTCAGTTCGCCGGACGAGTAACCGACGACGTAGCGGGCAGGAATGTCCTGCGTACGAAGCATCACGGCCATCGAGGAGGCGAAGTACTCACAGTACCCGTCGTCCATCTCGAACAGAAACGACGAAACTGGGTCGTCGCCGTCGTGCGATGCCGACAGCGAGTAGTCCTTGTTCGACTCCAGATATCGCTCGATAGCGACGGCTTTCTCGTAGGGCGTCGAGGCGTTGGCAGTGATGTCGGCTGTGAGACTGGCGATGCGCGGTGAAAGCGTATCGGGGAGCGCAGTGTACCGCGACTGGACGGGTTCAGGGTAGCCAGTTCCTGCAGTCCGAAGTACGTCTGTGTTCCGCGGCGGCCGAGTACTTTCAGCAGTGTAGGTTGTTCCGGCGTCAAGGCCTGACGATGCGGTCACGGCCCGGCCCTCGGTGACAGCAAGATCCGTGTCGCTGTCGAGATTGACCGTGTTTGGTCGCCACGCCGTCGGAAGCGCCGTTGCAGATGTCTTCAACGAGACGCGGTAGGTCATTCGCTCACCGCGAGCAGCTGGTGAGATGTCGCCGCTGTACGGTTGTGAGTCGGTGGTTTGTTCCCAGCCTGAACCGGAGTACGTCGCGTACGAACCGGTTCGCCAGTATGCCGATTCCGGGCTCTCGACGGTAAAGTGAACCTCAGTATCGAGCGAGCGGTACGGATTTGAGTCGTCTGTAACACCACCGCCAACGCTCGTCTTTGATCCCGGGTTGAGTGCGCCAAGGCCACCCGGTCCGGAACCGGAGTCCGCTTTGAATACGACGAGCGAGTCCGCTGGCGCGTCACCGATGGCAGTCGAGAGCGGTGCGACGAGTGCGGCCGAGAGAATCACCGCGACAACGCAACAGCACGCGAGGATGACTCTCCCGATACTCGGTCCATCACCAGTGTTCAGTGTCGTTCTGTCGTCATCCATGATAGGAAGGCATCGAGACAGCGTTCGATACGGAGCCCGTTTATCGGCCAACTGTCTCGTCGGCTTATATATCTACGCGTCCGTCGTGACAGACAGTGAAGCCACACTTTGTGAACAAGGTGGAAATTTGAGAAATTGTGAGAAATGGAGAGTTTGTAGAACTCGGAGGAATCGTGAGAACTGCAGGAAGTCGGGAAACTGCGGACGGTGTAGAATCGAGAACATCTCGGGCAGTGAACACCTCTGGGACAGTTCGACAACTTCAAAAATTTTAGAATGTGTAGAAGTTTTACAAATTTTTAAGAGGCGCAACGAGAGAAATTTCTAGTCCTGTGAACATTGTAGAATTTGTAAACATCTCAGAAACCCCAAGAAGTTAGATATGGGATAAAATAGCGCACAATTTGTGAAATGTTGGACTAGATAGGAGAGAATAGAAAGCGAATTTTAGAATGTTTCTAAAGCGCATGTTGCAGACATTTTAGAAATTGTGAAATCTCTAAGATGGCTCGAATGTCTGACGAGGTGTTATATGGGATGCCGCAGAACGTACGGTCGTATCGTGGACGACCAACACAGTCCACAATTTCCACAAATTTCACACATCCTACCATGTATGCGATTCGAACACTGTCCGAGATGGAGGGTCGATAGATGGCACGCGCCGTGAGCGTCTCACTGCAGAAAGGAGGCGTCGGAAAGACAACAGTCGCGATCAACCTCGCGGACGCTCTCGCAGCGCGGGGGAACGACGTGCTCCTCGTTGATCTCGACCAGCAGGGGAACGCGACGGAGGGCGTCGGTCGAAAGGACCTCTACGAGACCGAAGAGCCACACGTCGGTGACCTGCTGACCGACGACGACCCCGTAGACGTACGGGAAATCATCCACGACCGAGGTGAATTCGATCTTATCCCCGCACACGTTGACTTAGACGACATCGAAGACCGTATCCGCAACTCCACGTTCGGCGTGCTGTGGGTCCGACGGCGTATCATCGAACCGCTCCTCGGTGAGGAGTACGACTACATCGTCATCGACTCACCGCCGAGTCTCGGTCCCCTCTCAGACGCCTCGCTCATCGGTGCTGGGAACGTCATCGTCCCACTTCTGATGAGCGAACCGAGCGTCAGCGGATTCGAACGCATGGTCGAACAGCAGATTCGACCGATCCGCAAGGAAGTCGATCTCGGTATTCTCGCCATCGTACCAAACGATTTGAGCGGCAACAACGAGGAAAAGCGCATCATCGACGACCTCGAATCGTCGCCATTCGAGCAGTACCTCCCGTCGTTTGCACGATCCGAGCGATTCGGTGAATCGCCGGGGCCGGGGCTCCGCCATCGCATCGCATTCAGTCGCGCATGGCGCGACGGTGAGACACTCAGAGAATACGATCCCAACAGCGACATGCTCGACCGACTCGACAAACTGGCGCAAGTCGTCGAAAACGGAGGCACGGATGCCTGACGAAAACCGGTTCTCGGGGCTCGGCGACGTAGTCGAAGAAGAGGAACCCGAAAAAGAAGTCGAGGTTTCAGCGGACGAATCCAGTGATAGAGAGAAGGACGCCACAGAAAATACCGCAACAAGCGATGCGGACGAACAGATGTCATCATCGTCTGGCCCGGCGTTCGAATTCGAGGACACGACAGCCAAGAGCGTCTACGTCCGCCCGGAGACGCTATCGGTGATGGACGACGCGGAGTTCGAGGTAGAGTCAGTGCTTCGCCGCGAACACGACGTACGCGATTTGACCGGCCGCGAGTTCCACGATGCCCTTGTTCGTGTCGCCGCGGAACACCCCGAAGAGGTCGCTGAAATCATCCTCTCAACGCGGGACATCCCGTTCACGGAACACGATTAGTTTTCAGTCGGATTTCGGCGCTTCAGGTTCTTCGTGATCGGTTGACAGAGGCTTCAAGACCCTACTCAGTCGAGTCGGCTTCGACCGTGTATTGATAGTCAAGGTCGCGACGGAGTCGGCGGAACGCAGAAAGTACTTCTCTCCTCCGCTGTCTGTCAGGAACGACAATACGGCGTGGTGGGGTTGCCGTTTCAGGATCGAAGAACCGCCAGAAGGCGCGACGAAGGAGCGGCTCCTCAGACGCCGATTCCCACTCGAAAACAAGTGAGTGTTCTTGTGGGTGCATAGCAACGTGCTTCAGACGCTCCAAATCATACGAGACGTACCCCTCACCGCCGTCAGACTGGCGCAGTGCATCCCACACCAGTTCGTACTGCGTGCTGTCAGCCTCCCACGAGATGAGCCCCCCGAATGGAACCACGGTCGAACCCCGAACGTCCGCCAGCGACTCGCGCAACTCCTCCAGTAGTCCCGCATGTCCCGTGGCGTTGATCTCTCGAATGTGAAAGTGGTGTGGAACCGACCGATAGACCCACGATTGTTCAGTTACCACCGCAAACGCATCGAGATAAAACGTTCTGTCGATTGGTTCGTCAGTGTCACCAGTAGTTACAGCCAAAATCGACTGGACGAGCTCACGGTCGTCGGGGAGTGTTGCTCGATACTCCTCTTCTGAGCCAGCGAACAGACAATTTGGTTCTAAAACACGGGTTAGTTCCCGCTGAGCGGTCTCGAACTATCCGTGTTTGGGATCAAGTTGGAACTGAACGGCGGCCCCATAGTTCATGAATACGGTCAGTGCCCGATTTTCGACGCTGATCCATCCGACCTCGTCCCAGTCCTTGACATCGGGGAGATTTCTCGTGACGAGTTTGTGCGTCGGTTCCGTGGTCTCGAATTCGTCCCTAAATACCATCGTTACGTTGCGAACGCTCCCATCAGTTCGGTTCTATAAGTGTCATCAGAATACTTGTTTATCAGACTACTCGTTTGTCCCCGAAAGAGGAAGTATAGTTTAAAAATAGCCCTATGACTGCGGCAGTAACGATATTCAGCTCCGTCGTTTCTTTTTACTTACTCTGATTTAAAATTCCCATGACTGTGGTACAGGTACAGAATCCGGTTGGAGTTTCAAGTCAATACTGATGACAGATACAAAAACATTCCCGGACACCGATGCATCGTTACTTGCTGATCACCGTGTCGAATCTACCTATCGCAACGTTAACGGCGTCCAGTTACACGTCGTGGCAGCGGGCGAAACCGACGCTCCGCTGGTCGTCTTACTGCATGGGCATCCCGATTTCTGGTACGGCTGGCGCGCCCAGATTATTTCGCTCGTCGAAGCCGGCTTCCGTGTGGTCGTACCGGACCAGCGGGGCTGCAATCTGAGCGAAGCTCCAACCGGAATCGATCCCTATCGGACACCGAATTTATGTGACGACATACGTGAGTTGATTCACGATGAGGGACGGGAATCGGCACACGTTGTCGGACACGATTTCGGTGCATACGTCGCTTGGAACCTCGCACTCCGTCAGCCATCTGTCGTCAACCGACTCGGAATCTTAAACGTCCCACATCCGACAGTGTACCGAGATACCTTACGAGCGAGTCTCCGACAAATTGTCCGGAGCTGGTACGTCTGGTTCTATCAGGTACCGAAACTACCCGAGTGGATGTTGAGTCGAAACGAGATGGAGAATATGGTTGCATCGCTTGAAGTGACTTCAAATCAAGGAACGTTCGACGAGGAAACAATCCATCGCTACCGGGCGGCCTGGCGGCACACCGGCGTTGGTCCACGGATAAACTGGTATCGTGGATTCCGTCGTTCGGAACGCCCAGCACGCAACACCGTTACTCAGCCGACACTGATTTGTTGGGGTGAAGACGACATCGCACTCGTCCCCGCAATGGCACAAAAGAGTATCGACTACTGTGAAAACGGTCAGCTACGGATGTTTCCTGATGCTTCACACTGGGTACACCACGAGCGTGAAGAAGTAACCGAAGCACTGCTCCAGCATCTTTCATAACCAACAGGACGGGGTTCGATATGTGTTGAATGTGGGTCTTTTCTCGAATATACGAATAGTTCGGCCTCCGAAACAGTACAACGGCACCTTTCATCGGCTCATATATCGCTATTCGGTATACGGAGGTTCGAAGGCCAGCGTATCACTAAGCGAATGTTGGAACCGCTACTCCGTCGTATAGTTATCTTGTCACTCACTCAAGTCGGCGTCGTTCATCGCCGCTTGAAGTTGTGATCCTGAAGGAATAGACTGGTGGAATAACACCGAGTCGAACGGCACGTCACCGTTGACCGAGAGGAAGCCGAGTTTACCGTCATTAGCGCGGTCGAGATTCGTGAGGAAGGCCACTTTCCGTACCGCAGGGATGCCGTTCACGCTCGTGTCAGTTGTGACCGATTCGTACAGTTTGCGGTGTTCACCGACGTGTTCGACGCACGCCACCGTCGGCGCGAAGAGGAGAAGAAAGTGAACACCCGGCCCGTCTCGGGCGAGTTTCCGGCGAATCACGTGCTCGTCGTCTTTGTAGAAGTAGCGCTCCATACGGCGATACTGACGCAGAATCTCGTTCGCACCCGAGGCGATTCTGACGGCCGGGTCCGCCTTGAGTTCGACGAGATAATCAACGCGCTCGGGATCTCGCGTGCGCGCGTACACATCTACGGACCCGCGGTTGCCGTAATGGTCGTATGGCTCTTCGAGTCGAACCTCACTGTCTTCGAACGCCGTCTCGAAGTGTTCGACCACCGCCGTCGCCAGTTCATCCTCGCGCATCGCTTTCTTCCGAAGAGAGTACGGTGGGCGGTTTAGCTTCCTCGGTTCGACAATATCATGACCGAAGCGGTACCCTGAATGTTGTATGTGAACATGGGACAACATATATTAATTTCCCGTTAATATATCAACAGTATGCGTACGAGAGAAAACGAGACGCGAGCGTGGGAACTCGTGCAATACCGGGATGGAAGAATGGTCGTGCTGGGTCTCGGATGGTGGACCGCGGCGTTGAGCAGTATCGCTCTCGCAGACATCCCGCCGACGAATTGGATAGCGGGCATAATCGTGTTCGGCGCAACGGTGTTCGGTGCGACGTGCGCCGTTACGGCACCGTTCAGACTCGGCCAGTCGCTAGTCGTGCGGACCGGAAGGCAGTTACTCGTCGCCACCGTCGCATTCGGCGGTATCGCACTTGCAGGGCGAACACTCCTCTATCCGACAACACCCGCCACCATCGTCTACACGCAGACACCAGTTGAGGTTCCAGCTATCGTCGCCGCATCTGTTGGGTCGTTTCTCGCACTTTACATCGCCGGAAGAATTCTCCGTACTGTCCTCCGCCGCGGATGGACAGCCATCGACCGAGTACAGACCGTGCAGCGGCGTGTCTTTGCGGGGCGGACCAAACGGTGAGATATCTTCCCGCGAGGAAGAAGTCGGTCGCATCCGAACGGTGCCTTCGATATCGTCTCGCGGGAGAAGTGGTCCAATCACAGGTGCGCGACCAACAGTAAGGACAACCAGGGAGTCAAAGCAAAAATCCCGAATTACGTACAGAGAGAAACAGAGAGCAATATTATCACATAGTTAATAGTCGAAACTAACACAAAGTACTTACTCTCACCAGTCTCACGAGTCAGTACATCCTCACTAGAAACCAGTCCGACCGGCCTGTAACACGCTAATCCATTGGGGATATCGGTGGCCGTTCTGACTGGGTTACGAGGAGTAGTAGAAACCATGAGTCACACGTACAAAACACGGGCAATCGCTCTCTCTGCGCTGATGGTCCTCTCGGTATTCGCCGGGACCGTCGCGTTCGCGGGGGCGAGTGCGGCACAGACAACATTCAGTTACGACGGCGGTGCCGTACACTACGTCAACAGCAGCGACACTGCTGTTATCGAGGTACCCTTCGACACGGAGGTGAACAGCAACAGCCTGACGACGGCCAACTTCACCGTCTTCGACGACGACGAAGATCTGTCGGGCCAAGTCAGCGACATCACTCAACCCGACGCGGGCCGCGTCGTTATCGAGATGAACGAAGTCGTACAGTCACACGATATCGAAGTCCGGCTCTCGGACGACATCGAAGATACGTCGAACAACGACCTCTCGAACAGCGGTCGAAAAGATGTCGCGTTCGCGGCGACCACTGTCGGTCCGAACGGAGACGTGAACGCCTACAAGGGCTCTATCGTCGCCGTCGAAGCGGCATCGGTCAATACTGACATCGAAGTCAGCGGCACCGACGACGAGACGGAAGACTTCTTCGCCTCGGGTTCCACCGGGACGAACAGTCGCGTCTACACGTTCAACACCGAGAACCGCAGAATCGGTAGCTATGCCGTCACCTTCGATGGAAGTAACGAAGCGACTATCGAACTCCGCGAACTCGGACTCGACGTCGACCTCGACGAAACGAGCGTCACGGACGAGGAAAGCATCGAGGGTACCGTCACCGCGAACGCCGGTGACCGCGGTGTGAAAGTCGAACTCCTCGACAGCGACGGCGACGCCGTCAGCGGTGAATCAGTCACGGCCGACCTGAGCGGGCAAGGCGAGTACGAGTTCTCGCTCGGTCCCGTCGAGACCGGCGAGTACACTGTCGAAGTGACCGATCTCGGATCCGGCGTCGTCACTGAATCGAGTACCATCATCGTTTCGACAGCCGGTGAAGGTCGGGCAAGTATCAAGGACAGAATCGTCAATCAACAGCGCGGCGACATCGCAAACATCACTGTCAGTATCGCGAACGCTGACGAAGCGACGTTGACTGTCGGCAGCGACGATGTCGGCTTCCGTGCCAACGTCACAGTTCAAGACGACTCCGGCGACGGGGAAGTGTCCGTACTGTTCAACACCTACGCTGCCACGAGCGGCGTCAGCGGTGACGTGTTCGAAGTCGCCGACAGCGACGACGAACTCGTCACAAGTGATATTGATCCGCAGAATACGGTCAGTTCGCTCCTTGACGCCGGCGAGTACGACCTCGAAGTTCGTACCGGGAGTGACGCCGCCGCCGACGCACAAGGCGTTGGGACGCTGATCCTCGAAGAGCGGAGTACCGACTCGCTCGCCAGTTGGACTGCACCGACGGGCACGACGCTCGACGACAGCGACGATGTGTATGAGGCCATCGAAAATGCAAACGTCACCAGATCCGACACCATCGCTGATGGTGACATCGTCATCCATCAGTTGAACGCATCCGGTCTGGAAGGCGTACTCGATGTGCAAAGCGGGAACGACACTGCGGCGTTCTTCGCACCGAACGGCAACCTGTACGAACTGACCGTCGAGCAGTCGAACCCCGGTGCGAACCGTCAGCCGTTCGTACTCCAACTCGACGCCTCGAACACCGTCGTCATCCCCGACCCGGTGAACGACAACTACTTCGTCGCGTTCGACACGGACGACGTGATCGGTCAGCGCCCGGGCGGTCAGACAGTTGACCTCAGCGCCGACCACGAACTGACGGCGAACTTCACGGTCTACGAAGACGAGGGGAACCTCGCTGACGAAGAACAAACCGTCGAAGACGGGTACGCTATCGTCGAAGCCGAGCACTCACTGGACGAACCGGTAAACGTCTCAGCCGTAGCCGACCAGACGATAGCGGGCGAGACGACAGTCGCACCCGGGACGGAACTCAGTCTGCGCGTCCGTTCGACGGGCGACACACAGCCGAGTTTCCTGAAGACGGCGACCGTCTACGTCACCGAAAACGGCACCTACCAAGGTATGTTCGACTTTAGCGAGCAGGAAGTGGGTGACACGTTCGACGTGACCGTCCGCGGCGGTGCGGCCGACTCCGTCACCGTCGATGGAAACGTCGCCGAAGTCGGCAATATGACCGAAACGGAAACTGAGACAGTCACCGAGACCGAAACGGAAACCGAGACAACCACCGGCACCGAAACGGAAACTGAGACAGTCACCGAGACTGAAACGGAAACCGAGACGGTCACCGAAACCGAAACGGAAACCGGAACGCCCGGGTTCGGTGTCGTCGTTGCAATCGTGGCACTCCTCGCCGCGGCACTCCTCACAATCCGCCGCGACTGAGGAGAAACGCTCGGAACTGCCGAGTACCCTTCCGTTCCATTTTGAGCCGCTATCGAGACCGAATACACAAGCGACCCACGTCGAATCGGTCGTTAGCTGCCGTCAGGTACACGAACGTCTAAATGAATATGCTCACTTTTTGGAAATTGTAGAATTTTAAGAAATTTTAATAACAGTCGTTGAAAATACGGTACATTTATTCAATCCGTCCTTCAGAACCAACCGCCGCTATCGGTACGTGGGGGTGCGTAGTCCCAAAATTCTTCATCATTCCACGGATAGTGGGGGTATGAGCGAAACCAGCACTGATCAATTCCTTCGGAGCCGAATTGGACTCGCTGGAGAGTGCGTTTTCGTTGGGGGTGTCGCTCTACTCACTCTTACAGCTGTTCTCTTACTAAATGGAAACTCCCTTGAATTTAGCCTTCTCACCGGCGCTATGCTGGGACTTGCAGTTGCCGGTGCCCGGTATCTAATCCAAAATCACAGGGCTTGACATACTATCTCCCATATCTGGCGATCACCGTTCCATACTCACAAGTCCAAAGATGGACTTTCGTGCGTCGTTTGGTGAGTACCGTAGTGAGCGTCCAGTAGTTTGTCTGTATCGGACAGCTATTCCACAAACCCTGCTGAATAAACTATCCGTATTTTCAACTACTGATAAGCGTCGCGAGAGGACGAGAACGCGCTGAGAAGTTTAATACCCAGATATTGTTTACTGTTACCGAGATCGACCGTTATAGATCGCAGATAGAACTTATAGACGACGTACAGCGCTCGAAACGAGTTCAGCAAGAACGGTTGACGCGCCGGTCTCAGATCTCGCGGACGCGTTCGTACTGGTCGTCGAGTGCCGACGCGTCCTCGGGGAGGAGGGCCGCGACGGTGTACTCAGCGTACTCGCTGATGTAGTCTACCAACTGAGCGATACGGCCCGAGTCGATAGCCTCCAGGGAGTCGAGAAGGATGAACGGTACCGTCTCGTGAACGTCGTGGACGAGATATCCAGCGAGGGCGAAGACGAGACCGGTTACCTCACGTTCACTCTCCGAGAGGTGGTCGATGGTGTCCTCGTACGTGGCCCCATCGTCGGTACTGCGAATGATATGCATGTCGAACACCGATTTTTGGACTTTCCGCCGACCCTCACGGACGGTCTGTTCGGTCCGTTCGATCCAGATGCGGTCGAGGTTATCGTAGTCGAGGATGTCGAGGACGGTTTCCATGTGAGTGTTGAATTCCTCGATAGCCTCAGACTCGATACGCTCGATACGCGTCCGGAGGTCCGCGAGTTCGTCGGCGATCTCCTCGCGTCGGGCTTCCAGATCGTCGCGGTCATCCAGACGGGACTCGACGGACTCCATCTCGGAGTTGACCGATTCGAGTTCGTTTTCGAGCCGACCGATCTCGAACTCCAGTTCGTTCGCCTCGCGGTGGCGTTCGAGGATGTCGCCGTAATCGCGGGACTCCAACTCCTCAACCTCGGATTCGAGCGTCTCAACTCGATTGGTGAGATCCTCGCGCTTTTGTTTCAACGACTCGCGGCGCTCTCGGCGTCGGTCAAGTTCCTCGTCAATGCTCTGGAGGCGGTCGTCGAGTCGTCCGCGACGGCGGTGCAGTTGTTCGAGTTCGTCGCGCTCGGATTCGAGGTCATCAATCTGGTCACGAAGGTCGTTCCGCTGGTCGAGTTTTTCGCGGCGGAGCGACCGGAGACGGTCTACGGTTTCTTCGATCTGACTCGTCTCGACTTCGGTACCACAGGTCCAACAGACGACCGTATCCGACTCGACCAATGCGTCAGTGACCGAGCCACTGTCGGTCCCGTCGCGGAGGGCCGCAGCAACGTCCGCACTCGTTCCCTCCAGCATGTCCTCGTTGAACTGGATGACCGTCTGGAGTTCGTTGACGCTGGAATCGAGTCGTTGCATCTGATCGCGGAGGTCGGAAATCTGCGCCTCGATTTCGTCAGCACCGTCGATCTCCTCGGGGATATCTTCACGTTCAGTCGTGAGTTCATCCCGTTCGGTTTCAAGCGCATCGATGCTCTCGGCCTCGGCGTCGATGTCGTATCGAACGTCTTCGAGGTCCGACCGTGCCTGTTTCAGGTCGTCGAGACGATTCTCCAGTTCGTCGCGGTCGTCCCGCGTCTGCTCGACGTTGGCATCGGCTTCCTCGATCTCCTGTTCTTTCTCCTCCAGTTCGGCGCGTTTCTCCTCGATCTTCTCTTTCAGCGACGTGCGCTTTTGTTCGAGTTCGGGGAGTCGGCCGTCGAGAGAATCGAGACTGGAGATCTCGTTGTCGATCTCTCGTTTTTCCTGTTCGAGTTCACGAATTTCCTCCTGTATCGCCTCGGTGTCGATGGGCCGCATGATGAGTTCACGCAGGTCGTCGCCGCGGGCGACGGCCTGTCGAGCCTCATTCGACTCAAGGAGGAAAGCAAAGAGGTCAGCAAGCGTTGCGTCTTCGAGGTACGGGTCCCCCTCCGTGACGACAGTACTCCCGCGTCGTTTCAGCGTTCGGGTGTACGTCTGATCACCGACGGTGAGCGTTACTGACCCCTCATCAGCATCCCCCTTCAGCGAAGCCCGGTCGCTTCCGAGCGCCGCCATAATCGACTGCAAAAGCGATGTTCGGTTCGTGGCATTTCGACCCGCAAGCGCCGTGACTCCGGGGCCGAGTTCGACCGTTGTCTCTCTGATTCCGCCAATATTCTCGACGTGGAGTGTAACGGTCCCTGTCGTAGACTGTGCACGACTCATATCGGAGTGAAGACGTTGAAGGCATATAATACTTCATCACACGCTGTGGAGACGTTACAGTAATAACGCTGTAACGTTGTTACACAGAATCCCTCGAGCCGAGAGAACCGACAACGGTAGTCCGTCAGAACAGGTCGTCACTCCGACACATCTGCCTCGCTCCCGGTGGAGACGATGTCGCCGCCGCACTCGCACTGACCCTCCTCCAAGAGATCCTGCACGTCGTACTGCGTCCCGCAGTCGCGGCAGAAGACACGAACATCCACGAGGACTTCGAAATCGCCGACATGTATGCGACCCGTACTCACGAGGTTTTCGACAATGTTCTCGGAGACAGCTGCCGTCCGGCTCCGGAGGCGTTGGATGGTGTCGAGACCTTTCTGGATACGATCCTCGTCGGTTTGTTTATCCTGTGTAACACCGCGGTACTTCGTTAGATACGTGTGTATTGCCTGGTGTGAAACGAAGTTCTTCTGGAGATCATCCACATCGACCCCCTCGCGCTCAAGCGTCTGTCTGGCCTGCGTCTGCATCCCGCTCGAGACATCATCGTCTGTCAGGAGTCGATACGTATTGGCTACCTCGCCGTCAAGCGGATTCATCCCCACCTCGACCATGACTGCGCGAAGGAGTCGCCGGTTAAAGTCGTCAGCGAGTTCACGGAGACTCAGACGCTCCTCCCGATTCGCCGTCCACAGGTCTTCTAAGCGTTCACCCTCGCCGTCGAGGTCGTACTCGTCGATGAGTCGTTGGACCTTGCTTCGACGACCTCGTCTCGGCGTTTCGCTCTCGTCACTACTCATTGAACGTTAGATACGTGAGTACGTGTTAGTAAATACGTTCCGCCTCAAGGTGCCGGAGACAAATTCCTGAATCGATAGAACGAGTTGGAAATGAAAAGCGCGCTAGTTTCACGAAGACTGCAGGTCACGGAGGAGACGACGAATATGACCGACAGAGTACGTCACGCCGAACGTATGCTCAACATGCTCTCTAACGAGTTCCGGAGTCCACTCGTCTGCATCGTAGTTGTACTCTCTGGGCGTCGTATCGAGGTGACTGCGGAGTCGGTTTCGGTCCTCCTCGTCGAGTTTCCGAGGACGGCCCGGACGATCCTCATCGGTTATCGCCTCCTCAATGGATTCAGTCTCGAATCGGTCAAGCCAGTAGTACAGCGTTGAACGCGGGATTCCGTACCGATCTGCGAGAACAGAAACCGGTACGTCGTCGAGATAGTCTAAAGCGACGACGAGTCGCTTCGCCTCCTTCGCGGAATCGACCTCTGCGAGAGTACGACGAAGTTCATCAGGATCCACGTCGTCGAGTTTGACCATATCTAAATCACTCGGGCGCGAAACTTAACTCTAAGCACTTCCGTCTCTCGAACGGTAACAACGGTCGAGAGCTCACAAAGAACAGCGGACGGAGTGGTGTTCGTTGAGAGTCAATGATAGACTGTGTCGGTGATAGACTAGGTCAGTATATTATCTTCTTCGCTCGCGTGCGCAGGAGAATGACCGCGGCATTTTGGAGATCGTGACGAAAACTCAGCTGTGTTACCCCATTGATACCGCTATTCTCGAACGTACTGTCGAACACACCCCCTCCACTTTGTCCGCTGTTCTACAACTGAGAGAGTACCCGGACGAACTGTGACGTCAGTTCGGTCAGTATAGCGTCGGTTTGGTCGAACCAGAGATTGCATCTCGAGCCATCATACTGAGTTAGCACAGTTTATTTGAGTTGGCAGAGCTTATTTCGACACCCAAGTAGCAGTCACTTCGTTTCTCAAAGCGAAACCATCGCGTCCGGAGTAATAACCCTATAGAACGTGTTTAAATTCGCAAAATAATGCTATTTGTCAGAGAATAAAAGTCGTCTCGAACCCCACTTTGTCCGGAGTTATCGACAAGTTTCAGATGCGATTCGAATACAGATCAATCTCGAGTTCGAATTTGAGTCGTAGCTCGAACGTCAATCGTCTCTCGAACACACCACCATGTCCGCTGTTCTTGGGATTCGGTGAATCGGCATCGTCATCAAAACAGTGTAATGGGACGAACGATCCAGTCGATAGCTTGTCACGCTCCTCGCTAAGGCGATTTTACTGCACTCTGTGTCCCAAACACGTTCGTAGCCGGGTCCAGCACGGTTCTAAGTCGGTTTCAACGTAGCTCCGTGTCGTTCCAACTGTCGCAACACACCCCCTCCACTTTGTCCGCTGTTCTCGTCTTGTGGAGGGGTGAGGGGGATAGGTGACCGAATGAGATGTCGGATGATTACGCGCACCAGAGTTGCCGGTTTAGCGGTTTATACACACTAGAAAGAGAATATTCGTTCGTTCCCTCACTCATTATCTCTTTCAAAGAGGACTACGGAGTAACTTGGTTGGCTACACAATAAAACCGTCGGTTTACTAAGGGTTACTGCTGCTCGTCACGACCCCCACCTCCTCTTTTCACTAGAACTCCGGACAAAGTGGAGGGGGTGTGTGTTCGCCATTCTTTATATACTTCGAGAACAGCGGACACTCCGGACGCGGTGGTTTTATAAGCCACCGATGAGTGGACGTGTTCATGGCGCTGTTCGAGCGGGACAACGACATCTATCGGGACCGGGATGCCCTTCGTGAGGATTACCAGCCCGAACAACTCGTTGGGAGAGACGAAGAACTCCGAACGTATCAGGCGGCACTCCAGCCCGTGATCAACGGCGAGCAACCAAACAACGTTTTCCTGTACGGGAAAACCGGAGTCGGAAAAACCGCAGCGACGAAGTACCTCCTTTCGCACCTCCGTGAGGACGCTGCCCAGTACGACGACATCGACCTCTCGGTGACGTTCCTCAACTGCGACGGACTCACGAGTTCGTACCAGATTGCTACTCGTCTTGTTAACAGCCTTCGGTCGGAATCGAATCAGATATCTACGACGGGCTACCCTCTCGCCTCGGTCTACGAGATGCTCTGGGAGGAACTCGACGACCGAGCGGGAACCGTTCTCGTCGTTCTTGACGAGATCGATCACGTCAACGATGACAGCATCTTGTATCAACTCCCCCGTGCCCGCGCCAACGGCAATCTCGAAGTCGCAAAAATCGGTCTTATCGGTATCTCGAACGACTTCTCTTTCCGCGACGACCTCTCCCCGAAAGTCAAGAGTTCACTGTGCGAACAGGAGATTCATTTCCCCGCCTACAACGCCGAAAATCTCCGTGCCATCCTCGAACAGCGGGCGGAAGTCGCCTTCCACGACGGCGTCCTCTCGGAGGAAGTTATCCCGCTGTGTGCCGCCTACGGCGCGAAAGACGCGGGTGATGCGCGCCAGTCAATCGACCTTCTCATGAAGGCAGGTGATCTTGCACGCGACGAAGATACCGAGACCATCGAAGAAGATCACGTCCGGCGTGGACGTCGTGCTCTCGAACGCGGCCGAATCAAAGAGGGTATCAACGGACTGACCGAGCATGGTCACCTTGTCCTCTACGCTCTCCTCACCTTGGACCTTGAAGACGAGACACCCATCCGTTCGCGCGATGTTCGACCCCGCTACACCCGTTTTGCCGAACTCGCAAACCGCGACCCACTTGTTCCGCGACGGATGCGCGACCATCTGAGCGAACTCGCTATGCTGGGCATCGTCTCAGTCACCGAACGGAACGAAGGCCGCCGTGGTGGAACGTACCGTGAATACGCACTCGACATGGATGTCGAACTCATTCTCTCGGCGATGTCGGACACCGTCGAACTCGTCGGCGTCCACGACAGCATCGATCCGTACCTCGACGACGGCGACAAACCGACGACGCTCGACGAATTCCACGGAACCTGACTTTGTAACTCGACTCCTTTGATTTCGAAACGTCGAGGCGTTATTAACTGGAGATACTCCGGACATAGTGGTGTTGGAGTTCTCGAATACGAACTGTGTTTCACCCGTTTTCGAATTTCCGGTTTTCCAATCCGTCTGATGGTATCTAGTTCGGCTTGGACACCACACGTCCGCTGTTCTAAGTACGCTGCCTACGTCCGCCGCTCTAGTTTGTCAGCGCCCTGGCGATCTTTGATTGTCCACCCGACACCACCGCGTCCGCTGTTCTTCCCCCGTTCTACTTCCTGTCTGTCCCTCTTCTCCCCTTTCTGTCTGTCCCTCTTCTCCCCTTTCTGTCTGTCCCTCTTCTTCCCTCTCCCTGTCCGTCCACCTTCCAAGCGTGGTTACAGGTAGACAGCATACCCCGTTAGTGAAGCAAACGCGATCAAGACCAGCGGAACGGCGTACAGTTGTGTTACGTACGCTCTTCGATGTTTCGACCGTAGCTCTGATGGTGACAATCGAGTAATAATCGGGTCCACAGCGTCATTTTCTTCCAATTTCACTCGCTTATCTCGACTACCGACGACTCGTCCGACAACTGTTAGTGGCTCACCCGCCCGCATCACTGCCTCTTGGAACTGTACTGTCCCTGCTGGCGTTCGCAACTTGCTCAGCAACCGGCCGAGAACCCCTTGTGACTGATGCTCATCGCTCTGAACCCCGACTCTCGCGCCGAGATTCTCGTATTCTTGCGGCCAGTCCGCTGTTGGATGCACCCTGTCTTCAAATTTGGAACCGTCAAGCATGAGTGAAATGGAACCAAGAACCGAATCCCGCTTGGAACCAGCAATCTTCCCAAGCTTGTCCCGCGAATCCAATTGTTGGCTGCCACTAGCTCCCTCAATTATCACGTCCTCGTGGTCCCCAGCGAGTACAATCTCTCCCGCGTCGATACCAACTCCCTCTTCTGACCAGTGCGCCTTCACACCAAGTAGCCCATACCGGAAGTACGTCGCAACCTTCCAGAACGCCATTACACAGTCTTCTGACTGTACTGGTGACTTAATCTGATTCTTTGTGTCCTTTATCCGACCAGATAGCAGTGCGATTTCGCCGTCTGTAGCCACGTTTGGCGACTTTGCATGGAGACGAGCATACTCGTGATATTTCACCCGGTTCTGCCACCCTCGATAGAGAATCGGCGATGCAAATAGCATAAGCACCGCAAAAACCAGCAAACCACTACCGACAGCATTCACGACGCTCAGCCCGTTTCCCATACTGCCTGACAGTCATCTGAACACTATAGTACCTTTTGTTTAGGGTCTCTACTGGACGACAGTTTGGGGTTTCCACTGGACGACAGTTTGCATTCTCCCTATCGTCGGCACTCAGTCCCGTGATCTAATGCTGTTAGGAACAGATTAACGGGTCAGTCTTCGGATGCGGGAAACGATGGCCAACGAGACGAGGATGGCAAAGAGGACGGCCGGACTGAGGTCGGGAACCGTTGAGTCCGACTCGGTCGGTGCAACAGTTTCACCGTTGTCCAGCCCAGCGGTCTTGGTTGCGGTCTTCACCTCGGCAGATGCGTCAGTTGGGCCAGCCTCCGTCTCCGTTGTATCGGATGCGACGGCAACGCTCTCACCGGTGTCGGTTGATCCGACAGTGACTGTGCGGACTTGACTCGTGGCGAGTATCGTCCTCGTGCCGTTCGCTTCCGTCTTGACGACTTCGATGATCGCGGTGTAGTTTCCGTCGGGAACGTCCTCAAGTGCGAGACTGAAGTCGTGGAGGCCCTTGCGCACTGTCCCGGCCTCCGTCCGGAAGTCGGCTTCATCGTTCGAGAGGACAAGTTGGACCGATTCGGCATCACTGACGCCACCAGCAACCGTCACATCACCGGTAAGCGCCTCATCTGTTATCGAGTCGAATCCGAAACTCACTCGGTACTTCGAGACGATGAGGAGGCTGACCGTTCGTACCTGCCCATCTGTCGAGAGTACGAGGTAGTAGGTACCGGGGTCGTATTCGGAACTGTCTACGAGAACACTCTCACCTGTCGTCACACTATCCTTCTGGCGGACGGTTCCGTCCGCCGTCCGGACGGTAACAACGGCGAGTTCGTCTGCTGGTGCGGCCACGTTGACAAGCACCTCTTCACCCGGATACATCCCGACAAGTGAGGTGATGTCCCTCTCTGTTCCGCCGATGGTCGCTTTCCGGTCGTGGACGGTGACGCTTCCGGGGGTGTCCAGCGAGTAGGTTGTTTCGTTCGACTGCGCTTCGACAGCGTTTGCACTGATACTGACTCCTGCAAGGAGGACAGCGAGACACGTGAGGACGACGAGGAACCGTTTCATTTGCTCCGTCGTTTCGTTCCAGTGAAAATAGTTAGTTGGTGAATACCCGATAACGAGCCGTGAGAGTGTCTGAGATCCTGTTTTCAGAAGTCAACGTCCGGAAGGCACAAACCGTTATCTTGCCTTTGGGCCGAACGAATCAGTCCAGACGGCGACGCCCAAGCATCACAACCGCGAGGAGTACCGAGAGCACTGCGACGAACGGTCCGAAACCGGGGGTTCCGGTGTTCGTCTCTGTCTCCGTGCTGTTCTCCTTGTTTTCATCATCTGCTGTGACTGCCGTCGGTTCGTCGGTGGCTGTCCTCGTCTCTGTACTACTGCGATTTCCGTTCTCTACGCGCTCGTTACGTTCGTCAGTCCCGGTTCCCTCTGTCACTGCCTCCGATGTGCTGTCTCCGTCGCCCGTGTCGTCGTTGTTGGATTCGTCCGTCTGCGTCGCGTTGGAGACGGTCACTGTCCCGAGCGACTGGTTCCCGAGTCGGAGTTCGTACGCTCCCGACTGATCGAACGTGTACGAGAACGCCACGGTCACATTCGCTCCTGCGCCGACCGTGAGGCTTCGAGCATCGACGGTGTCGTTCCCGACAGCGAGATCAACAGTTGTACTTCCCGCTGCGTTGCCGGTGTTATCGACGACGGCCGAGGCGTTCACAGTTTCTCCAACGGTGACGTTCGTACTCGAAAGCGCCACGTTCGAGACCTCGAAGGACGCTTTCTGCTCGGCAGACGGAACTGACCCGCTTCCGGCGGAACTACCGGACGGGCTGGACGGACGAGATGGTCGGTCATCGCCTCCGCCGCCATTGTTGCTCGGTGGTGGACTCGATCCGCCACCGTTGTTGTCTCCGTCATTGCTCCCGTCTTCACCGCCGTTGTCGCCACCGTCGCTTTCGTCGGTATCGCCTTCTTCGGGGTCTTGGTCGGTTGACTCTGTGATTTCGATGAAGACGAACGTCGGGGCCGAGCGATTTCCGTTCGCGTCCGCGACGGTGTACTCGATCATGTCGTCCGTCGCCGAATCTCCGCTGTGTTGGTAGACGAGTTGACCGTTCTCTACTGTCGCGGTTCCGTGGTCTGCGTCGCCGTCGATTCGGAGCGTACTCGCATCGACGCTCGCGGAGTCGTTGGCAAGTACGCTGAGCGTAACCGTTTCCCCCGATTCGACCGTTCCGTGGTCGTCGTTCGTCTCGGGTACGCCGTCGGCCGGATCTGGCTCCGCAACGGTAATCTCGACCGTCGCAACGTTCGAGATATCGCCGTCGTCGTCGGAGACTTCGTAGGTGAACGAGTCCGTCGTTGCGCTGTCACCGGTGTGCGTGTACGTGATAGCCCCGTCGCCGTCTATCGTCACGCTCCCGGTCGAGGGCTGTGCGACGATTGTCACCGACGAGGTGTCGAGAGAGCCATCGGAGTCACCGTCGTTTCCGAGGACCGGGATTTTGACACTCTGACCGACAGTGACGTTTGCAGCGTCGTCGTTCGCCGTCGGTGGCGCGTTGGTTTCGCTGATCTGGTAGGTGAGGTCAACCGTCGCCGGAGCGGACTCGGCCCCGTCGGTGTCACTGATAGCGACAGTGAACGAATCGCTCGTTGCGCTTTCGTCGCTGGTCGCATACGTCACGGTGCCGTCGCCGTTGTTCGTCACGGTTCCGCTCGTCGGTTGTTCGACGATGCGGACGCTCGACGGATCAACGTCGCCGTCGGGGTCCGACGCCGCCGCGGTCACGTTAATCGATTTCTCGCCGCCCGTGTAGGTGACGGATATGTCTCCCAGTTCGGGCGGGTCGTTCGGTTCTGTGGTGCTGTTTCCGATGTACTTCTCGGAGAGGTACGACTGGACCTGCTGCCGCTCTTCAGTCGAGAGTGCGCGGTTGTAGACAAGGACAGCAGACACGCGCATCTCGGTGTACGGCGGCGGCGTTATCTCACCGCCGACGACGAACCGCTGCGGATTCGTGTCGAACTGATGGGTTCCGGAGTTCAGTTGTTGGCCGTTGGCGTACTGAGTGAACTGGCCGCCTTCGTAGACGACCGACTGCGTGAGCCGTCCGGCACCGAGGCCCTGTTTGTCCGAGGGGAAGTCGTTGCCGCCGCCGAAGCCTTGGACTGTCAACCGACCCTTGTCGTCAACGACCAGACCGAACGCCTTGTTGTTTCCGCCGCGGCCGTAGGCGACACCGCCGAATCCGCCGTTGTTGTCGGTGTAGTTGGCGACGAGAAACATCGAGCGGTTCTCGCTTCCGCCGGAGAACCCGGTGAGACCGGACCGGTCGAGTACGTCATCCTCGCCGTCGAAGGCGATTGCACCTGCGCCGGTCGCGCCGTCAGCGTCGAACTGCGGTGCGCCCGCGGCGCTGAGGTCGTTTCCGTTTCCGGATTTGTCCGTCCATCCGGTTACGCCGCTCGCGTTCATCTGTACACCCGAGTCGGCTTCGTAGTGTCCGACGAGTCCGCTTTCGGGGAGGTCTTCGCAGGACCCGGCCGACTGGTACTGCGCAGTCAGCGTCGTGTCAGACTCGGGGACGGTGAACGTCCGGACGCGCTCCGTGTTGTCGTCGCTCCACCCTGTGAACTCGTAGGTCGTTCCCTGCCGACAGACTGATTCCGGAGCTGACGGACTGTGTTCGTAGCCGATCACCGTATCGAACGTGTATCCACCGTCGGTGGATTTTGGCGATCCCTCGATGTCGATAGGGATCCCGTCGGGTTCCGTCTTCAGCGTGACATCGACTTCGTCAGGTCGTATCTCGATGCTCTTGGTCGTCTGGAGACCGTCCGAATCCGTAGCGGTTACCGAGAGTCTGTAGCCAACGTCGCCGGTTGTGGGGTGCCCCGTTGTTGGAACGTCGAACGTGAACGAGTTGCCCGTTGTGGTCGTGTCCGGGTGGATGTGATCGTTGTGCGTGAGGAAGGCCGACCACTCGACGGAGTCACCACTCAGTTGCCCGTCTTCGGGATCTGTTACGTCCGCCGCAACGTCTATCGAGTCGCCCGCACGGAACAGAGAGCCGTTTGCAGGCGTCGTAATGTCAACTTGTGGTGGTTCGCCTGCCGTGATCGTCGTCGTTCCTGACTCGACGGTCGTGTTTCCATCGCTCACTTCGACGTAGGTGTCGTACGACCCTGCCTCACTGTAGGTGTGTGTGACGCTCGCGCCGCGGGTTGTCGTTCCATCGCCGAAATGCCATGTGTACGTCAGATCGTCGCCGTTGGGGTCCGATGCACTCGCCTCGAACGTTACCTCAAGTGGGATCGCACCGCTTTCAGGCGAGACGCTCGTCGAGTCGATGCTCGGTGCGCTGTTTGTGTCTTCGTAGACGTAGCGAACGATTTCACCTGCACCCGGCGGTCCACCGTAGTTCGTCCCGTAGAGCGCGCCGTCCGGGCCCATCGTCAACGACACGAGCGGTCCAGCGTCGGCGTCGAAGTTGTAGCTCTGCCCGACTGTCGTCCCGTCATCGTTCAGGGTGAGATACTTGACCCATCCGTCGTTGTAGTCGCTGTAGAACAGGACGTTGTCGTACTCCGCAGGGTACATGTCGCCGGTGTAGACGGGTCCGACCGTGACTGCCGCACCCGGCGGATCACCCGAATCGATGTGCGAGTACGTATAGATCGGGTCGTCGTACGCGGGGTCATCACAGTTACCTTCGCAGTTGGGCCATCCGTAGTTCGCACCTTTTGCTCCGAGATGGATGTCTTCTTGCGAACTCGGTTCCTCTTC
This sequence comes from Halogeometricum borinquense DSM 11551, assembly GCF_000172995.2. Classification (GTDB taxonomy): domain Archaea; phylum Halobacteriota; class Halobacteria; order Halobacteriales; family Haloferacaceae; genus Halogeometricum; species Halogeometricum borinquense. Next base: position 71,744 of record NC_014732.1, on the reverse strand, counting down.
TCGGTTGGACCCGACTTCTCCGATGTAGAGATTCCCGTTGGGAGCGAACTTCGCCCGGTACGGATTTCTGAGACCGTACGCCCAAACCTCTCCGAGGGTCTCGGGGTCTCCGTCATCGACGAACGGATTGTCTTGCGGGATCGAGCCATCTTGATTCAGGCGGATGACCTTACCGTCGGGCACAGAGAGATCCTGCGAGCGCCAGCCTTGGAACTCCTCACCGGTCGTGATGTATATTTTCCCGTCCGGTCCGATGTCGAGTCCGCCACCGAAGTGACAGCAGACGATAGATTTCCCGGTCCGAATCTCGTTGCGCCAGAGAATCTGCTTGCTGTTCGGGTCTGCCCGACTCGTCGTCCCACCGCTGTTCTCTCGGTGAGTGAACGCAGCGAGTACGTTCTCCGGTTCGGTGTCCGCCTCGTCTTCCGCACCGGGATTGTCGAGACGGGTGTAATAGACGTAGAAATCCCCGCTTTGCTCGAAGTCGGGCGCGATGGCGATTCCGAGGAGACCGCGCTCACGATTTGATTCGAGACTATCGACTTGGTTGATGTTGAGGTACGTTTCGGCCCCACCTTTCGTCGTTGGGTCGTCGATGAGTATCTTCCCACCTTGTTGAATGATCAGTATCCGACCGTCGGGGAGAAAGACAGTCTCGGTCGGTCGGTCAAGTCCCGATAACACCGTCTCGGATTTGAACGAGTCTGAATCGGTCGCCCACTCGTTCGACCCGTCAGTCCCCCCACCGTCGGTGTGGTCGCCGTGCGCCACGGCCGGTCCTGTGGCGAAAACAACACCCGCTGTGATTGATGCGGTCAGTGTCACGAGAGCTAACACGATGGCGATAGCGCTCTGTTTGGTGTTTGAGCGAATCATGGCTGGCACGTTACCATTTGACACGTAATCACAAACCAAAGTTAGCCACGATAATCCCACTTGTGGCATCTGGAAACCGAAGCTGAATACGGAACTAGCCGATAACAGGGAACGGCTAACTGACAAAGTGACAAATAATCTTCAAATCTCTTCGTAGACGGCTGATTTTTCCAATCTGTCCGTGTACCCCTCCGTCTCAGATCCAACGCCCTCTCTGTTCTAGTGCCACCTCTGTCCGTTTTCGCCGCTTCTCTCTGTTGCTCGTCGCCACTATTTGTTGCGACCAGACATAAATGTCATCTATATTTACTATTTTAGACAAAAACAACCGTCGTTGGGGACCGATTAGAGATATCCGAGGTCTGCGAGGTGGTCTTTCATCTGCGATGAGAGTTCGACTTGATTGGCCGCTTCTCTGTCGTCGTCGTCGAACTGCGCCTCGGGAAGCATCTCGTCCAGCGCAGCGTCCATCTCTGCGGCAGCGTCCGGATATTTGTCCACGACGTTCGTCTCCTCATCGGGGAGCTTGAACAGTTCCGTTCGGTCGTCGCTCCGCTGGTATTTCCATTCTACAGAGCGGAGACAGTCTATTGCTCCTGCATGGTACTTGCTGATATCGCAGTCGGGGTTGTGTTCGAGGACGGTGTTCAGGTCGTCCATTCGGGGGCCGCGTTGCATGAGCGCGTACGTGCGTGTCTCGCGTGCCAGATCCACGCCTTGGAACTGACTGGTGTCGCCGCCGACGGCACTGACCAGTGTCTGCATCACGTCCATGTGCTGGACGACGTTCTCGGTGACGCTTTCGGAGAAGTTCATCCCGTAGGTCACCATTGGTACCTTCGTTAGCCCGTCATGGAGGGTGAGATTGTGCCCGAGAACGCCCTGCTCGCCGAACAGTTCGCCGTGATCGCCGGTTATCACGAACACCGTCTTTTGGTCGGTATTCGCGCGCACGTGTTCGAACAGTTTCCCGACGAAGTGGTCTGAGAACGCTATCTCAGCGTCGTAGACGGCCTTCAGCGCGGCTCGTTGCTGGGCAGTGAAGTCGCAGCCGTGGGCTACTTCTCGCCAGATGTTGTTCGTCAGTTCCTTCGCCGTCTCGATGGCCTCCTTCGGGGTTCCATCGAACTCTCCCAAGAACCGCTTCAGGAGGGAAAGCGGTGGATTGTACGGGTGGTGCGAACTGTTCATATGGGTATACAGGAAGTATGGGCGGTCTTCGTTGGAGAGGTCGTCTACCCACTCACAGAGTGATTGATATTGGTAGTACGGCGGCAGACACTGCGCGTGGTAGATCGGCTCCGTCTCGAATCCGGCACCCATGGTGGTAAACTCGCGGAGATAGTTGCACCCGGCCCGCACGCCTCTCGGCGAGAGGAAGTCGTCGCGGTTGGGATTTGCCTTGAAGCGGTCGAATCCACGGTCGAGTCCGATCACGTCGCTAATCCACGGGTTACTGCTGAACCCGGCGGTGGTGTACCCTTCCGACTTCAGCAGTTCGGGGGCTGTCTTCAGGTCGCCGGGGAGTTGGCGAACGTCGCGCGTGTTCGCGTGACCGACGCCGTGCGTTGTGAGATACGTCCCCGTCAGAATAGAGGTAGAGACCGCGGGTGTCCATCGAGCGTGGGCGAAACACTCGTCGAACGACCGGCCGTCCCGTAAGTCTGCAATGCGGCGCAGGTTCGGTGTCGTGTCACGGTGGTACCCGCCGACGGAGGTGTGGTCGGCGCGGACGCTCTCCAGAGAGATCCAGATGATGTTGGGTCGTGACTGCGGCTGCGTCATCGTAGTGGCCGTTGGGACGGCCCCTCCCGGGATAGTTATGGGCGGGCTATTCTTCGAAGACGCCGCTGTCGCCTGAATCGAGGCATTCTAGTACTCGGCGTAGCAGCCCACTTGGCAGATCGGTTCAGCCATTCAGTTGATGGTGCCGTCGAGGAGATGCGTCAGCGCCATCACGTAGGAGCCGACTTCGTACGTTCCTTTGTACTGTTGGTCGCGCCATCCACTGGTGAACTGTCGGTTGTCCATCCGCCCGTCTACTGTCACCTGCCGCATCGGGACGCCGATACCCGACACGTCAACGAGATCACGGCCAGTGCCGTTTGTCTCGAATATCCACGCCATCGCGCGGCGCACCGCCTGTGTATAGTCGTTCTCGCCACCCGCGTCGTAGTAATGTGCGACGGCGTTGACGAAGAACGTCTGGTGGCACTCGTATAGATACTGCCAGTACGGCGTCCGTTCGGTGAGCCGATTCCGAATCTCGCCGGGGATTCGGGCGTAGAACGGCAGATCCTCCCAGATGAATGCGCCGTCTTTGCGCATCCGATGCTCGATGGTGTAATCGAGAGCCGACTCCACGTCAGTGAGGTAGCCCGTCTGTCCGGTCACTTCGATGGCGCGCGCGAGCGCCCAACAGGTGTACATCTGGTTTTGGTGTCGTCGCGTCGTCGCATTGTCGAAATGGAACAGTCCCTCGGTAGCACGACGGTCGGATATTTCGGAGAGGCCGCGCTTGACGAACGCCCGAACCCGTTCGTCTGTTGGATCCGCTTCGAGGAGATACGTCGCGCCGTAGAGAACGAGACTGTCTTCGGCGTGGTCAAACTCGACCGTCTCCACGGCGTGATCGAACAACGTCCGCGCCGAGTCGAGGTACGACTCGCGCTTCTCATCGAACACGGTCGCGGCCGTCGCGTAAACCGAGAGGAGCGGGCCGAGTCCGTAACTCGGCATCTCGTTCAGGAGTTCGCCCGACGCGATATGCTCGTCGAAGTACTCGAACTCGCGGTGAATTTTCTTGTCGTGGCGGTCCGATCCGACGGACGACGCCCGCCAGTTCAGCACGCCCATCATCGCCATCGTGGCGTAGCGCCACTCTCGGCTCTCGTCGCGTGACCACGTTACCGAGTCACCGTCTATCTCGTAGTTCAGTGCGCGGATAATGGAGTCGGTAACCTCATCCCAGAAGCCGTTCTCTCCGGTCGGCCGGAACAGCGACTCAACGCCCCGTTGAAGGTACGACTTGAACTTCATCGGCCGCGCCGCGAGGACGATATAGGACGCGCGATGCCACATCTCGCGTTCGGTCAACTGTTCTGTGAGTCGTTCGGAAACGGTGACGAATCGCTCTTGAAGGCTCTCTGGCAGGGAGTTGATTCCGAGGTGGAGGGGGCGGGGATACTGAAACAGGAGGTCGTAGTCCGTGAGTGTCCACTCCGGCGAGATAATGTCGAGTGCTTCCTCGGGTTCGTAGAAGCGGTTGTTTCCGTTTACCGCGTAGGGTGACCGCGGTGTCGGAACGGAGAAGACATAGAGTCCGTCGGCTGTCGTGACGCGGTGTACTTCGTCGGTTAGACCGGCCACGTCGAGGAACTTCCAGTCGTAAGGGCCGATGCAGACTGCCCCGTCAAAGTGGTTGTCCGGAAACGGCAAGCGCGGTGCTTCTGGTTCCGTCACTTCGTAGGTATCGACGCGGTCACCGAGTTCCTCGCGGGCCGTCTCGCTGGCGTCGGCCGAGAAGTCGAGGCGGACGACCTCGTCAGCGTCGATACCGGCCGTCAGTGTTGATTCGGAGGCGAGATCTAACACTGTGTCGCGGTGACCGAGATGATCGAGTGCGGCGACCCGTTCGGCGTCGCGGAGATACTGCATGTTCGGTCCGACTGGCGGTTGTTTTACCCACCGTTCGAGGCGTTCTTCTCGGATATCGTTCGACGTGGTCGGCTCGGAGATTGTTGTGGTTTCTGACATGGGTGTCGCGCCGTGTGGCGGCGGGGTATACTGTCTTCACTGGCGAATCGGACTTAATTATGCGGCGGCGAACGTTCTGTCGAACGAGTTCACGGTTCCTAACCTGCGTAACGTTTTATTCGTCACCGGTTGTGGCAGGTACCAGCGATGCGCATCTGCATGCTCCTGAACGCGGTCTATCCAACCGACATCCGTCTCGCAAAAGAGGTCGAGTCGTTGGCCGCCGACGGTCACACTGTTTACATCCTGTCGGAGGCCGACGAGGACCTTCCCGACCGCGAGGAGGTTGGTTCGGCGACCGTCATCCGCCGCCCGTTTCAAGCGGCGTACGCGGGTCTCGACGGCGTCGCCGCTGGGACACGAACTCTCGTCACTAACGTCGTCGAGTCGTGGGTTCACGCGTTAGACGATATCGTCCCCACTGAGGGAATCGAGGCGCTTCACGCGCATGATCTCCCGATGGTCCATACGGCACTCGCTGCGGGCGAGAAACACGACCTCCCGGTCGTCGCAGATCTTCACGAGAACTGGCCCGAAGCCGTCAAACAGTACCGTCGCGGCGACTCACTCGACTCGTTCACAAATTTCCGGTACGTCGCTCGTCGCCTCACACGTCCGGTTCTCCGCTGGAAGCGAATCGAACGCGACGCCGTCCAACGCGCTGACCGGGTTATCGCTGTCACCGAAGAGGCGGCAGCCCACTACGTCAGAGACTGCGGAATCGACGCCTCGAAGGTAGATATTGTCTCGAACTACGTTTCCTTGGAAACATTCGACGACGCCGAACTCCGCGACGTGGGATTCGAAGACGATTTCGTTATCTCCTACGTCGGTACCCTCGGCGGTCCTCACCGCGGACTCGATGCGGTCGTCCGCTCGATGCCGGCCGTCGTAGAGCGAGTCCCGAGCGCACATCTCGTTATCGTCGGGAACGGCCAAGAGTACCGCAGTCACCTCGAATCTATCGTCACCGACCTCGGAATCGGAGATCACGTCACGTTCACGGGCCGTGTCCCCTTCGAGGACGTACCCTCATATATCGACGCAAGCGACGTCTGTCTCGTCCCGCACCAATCAACGGGACACACGGAGACGACGGTCCCGCACAAACTGTTCCAGTATATGGCGATGTCACGGCCCGTCGTCGTCACTGATGTGGAACCGCTCCGCCGTGTCGTCGAAGACGCCGACGCCGGAGTCGTCGTCCGCGCTGACGATCCGGCTGGCTTTGCACTCGCATTCGTCGAACTCGCTACAGACCACGAGCGCGCACGTCGGCTCGGCGAGAACGGCCGTCGTGCGGTCGAAACCCGTTACTGTTGGGATACCGCGGGAGAATCGCTTTGTGCGTGTTATCGCACGCTCGATAACAGTTCGGAGCCGTCTCGTCGCAGTACGGAACTCTCGACGGTCTGAGTCGGTACTACGTAGTCCGATACACGGTTCTGGATACTACTGGAGACCAACAGAGCCCAGCGGCTGCCGTCGGTGACCTGACGAAGTGGCGGTTGCGGCTTGTTCTGCTGGCGATATGGTCGCTGCGTTCGACCGGCGGACCCGACGCAGCAGTGGATAGCGCGATGACCCGCCGCAGTGAGCGGTATCGTAGCGTCTGCAACTGATTACTCACCCGACCGCACGACCTTGTGCAGTCACGTGAGCGAAGACTTGCAGACGCTACTATAGCCCATCCTCGGGTAGTGGCTATCCGCCCGGACTCGGGCGCGTGGACGAACCCGGACGGCTGACGGCCTGCTTCATCCCCCAGAGCGCTGCCAACTGCGGTGTTTTGCGCCATCCACCTGATTAATCGTGTGTTAATTACAAATATCTTTTGGTGAAAAATAGTAACATAACGTGAATTTCTTCTAAAGCTGAATGTCGATAAACGGGTTCAGAACGACGGCTTGGTCGCTCCTGAGCGGTTTTATGGCGCACGTAACGTCAGCGTTCGCCGGACGCTGTGACGCGGTGGGACGATTCCGTTTGTTGCGTCCGTCGGTTTTCGACGAAGCAGTCCAGGGCGTGCGAGAGAGCGCGGTGGACAGGCAGGTTCTCACTGGAGCGGTCACGGCGTTCTTTGGGGTCGTCACCGTGGTCGAACAGCGTCTCACGACCTTCACGGAGTGCCCGCGCCAGTTTCCACCGACTGTTACAGACCATCGCCTCTGACAGCGCATTGCCGCTTGCAGCGAACACCTGCCGTTCGGTCACACGACGACCCATGAACGTCCGGAGGTCGGACCCACCGCGCTGTTGGTCGTACTTGACGCCGACTGCGGCGAGAAGCGTCGGCAGAATGTCCACGGACGAGGCGGCAAACTCCACTGTTTCGGCGTCGAACTCCGGTCCGTGAATGAACAAGGGGACGCGAACCGATTCGTCGTGGAAATCGCTCGTCGTCTCGTACCACGTCCCGTGTTCGCCCAACGGACACCCGCTTGTCCCCGCGAACGCCGTCACAGTTTCGTTCGCATCGAGACGTGACTGTATGCCGTCGAACAGTTGACCGAGGCACTGATCGAGGTGTTCGAGTTCGCCCCGATACAGCGTGTTGAGTGTTTCCTGTTCGTCATCTGTGAGCGTTTCCGGCGCGTTCTCGGTGGCGTACGCGAGCTTCGTCGCCGTCCGCTTGTCGATGTCGTCGCTTACCGTCCCTTCGCGCGGAACGTGCGGTGCCGCCGCGTCGTCGTAATGAACCCACAGGAACTGTGGTTCTGTCGTCTCAGTAAGCCATGACAGCGCACGTTCCGTCACGGCTTCGCCGGCGTGCGTCGGCGACGAAGTGAGACGAATGCCGAGTGACGATCCGAGCAATCGGTCTCCGCGTTCCAGCAGTCCCCCGAGTGTTGTCTCCGCTGTTATCTTCTGTCCGAGCATTTGTCGGAACTGTTCGGTCGTGCTGTGCGTGGTCGATTCGTCGGGAACCTCGAACCCCCACGAGGTGAGCGGACCGTCCGAATCGCCGTGAAACAGTCCCGTTTCCCACCCCGACTCAGCGATGGTATCAACCAACGTCGGAACGACGCCCAGATCCCTTGTCGGATGGGTCCCCGTCAGTATCGCTCGAAGGGTCGATTCGTGGTCCGGTGAACTCGTGTATGCCCGCGAGAACACTGTCGCATCATCCGCGAGACGGGAGAGCGTTGGAAGTGAACTGTGTATTTGTCCATTCCCCGCGTGGACGTGGTCGTGACGTACGGCGGACGCAGTGACGAGGACGACGTGCATGTCCTCCAGTACGAATCCACACCAGATTATTATGATCGATGTAATTTCACAAATAATTGAATCTCAATAAATTAGTTAGCTTGCCGGTCGGGTGATTCGGCGACGCATCGCGTTCCACACTGCTGTCACACCCGGCGCACCGTCGAGAACCCACCAGAGGACGACGACGCCCGCAAATCCGAGTTCCATCACGACTTGTCCATCCAGTTGAACATGCAAAAGGTAGTGGACGATACCGACGGTCGGCTCGTCACCGGTGTTCAGCGGCGCGAACGGCCACAGGAGGAAGGCAAGTTCGTGGAATTTCCCTGTGAGAACTGATCGGTAGCTGTCTCCGACAAGATGTGAGTAGTACCCGATGACAAACGCTTTTTCGCCGGGTAAGTCCAGCCTTCGAATGATAGCAACGGCGACGACGACGATGACCGCCCCGAGGACGAGCGAATGAGCGAACGACCGGCCGCTCGGGAGGAGGCTGAGCGTCCACGCCAACGGCTTGTCAATGAGGTCAGGCGCCTGCGAACCGAGCGCTAACAGCGCGACTCCCGGCCACGTCGGCGGCAGTCGGTACCGGAGACGAAAGAACGACGAGTAGAGCACGTAGGCGAACGCGAGATGTCCCCAGGGCCACATCGCCGTACTCTCGAACGCCATTGGATAACTACCTGTCGGTCAGTTCGACGCTCCGGTCTGCTATCGGGCCGGCACTTCGTCTCCGAGTGTTTCGTTAGATAACGTATAACTAAAATCATGAAAATTATACTTCAGCTTGTTATTTCTATCTGACACCACCTTTTCAATATTCAGTTAAACCGACTATTCCGTCACCTCATGGAACATAAAGGCTTATGTGAAATCGAATGAACTCGCAGAATATCGTATAGATGAGAGCACAGACTGAGAGTTGGTGGGAACAGCGTATCAACTACGACAATAGTTCAAATTCCTATCATGTCAAGCATGAGCAATCAGAACTTATCAGTACGAATATCGTTCTGACCATCGCGGCCATCGAAGAAACGGAGCCGACGGAACTACCGCCGCTGGCGACGACAATTGATCCTGACGCACTCGATAACCTGTTTACGGAAGATAGCAGTGGGCATGTTACGTTTTCGTATACGGGCTACGAAATAACGATCCACAACGACGGCAGCTTGGAAATTGTCCCTAGTGCCGACGTTGCTCGGCAACGATCAAACTGACCGACGCGTCCGCTCCGGGCACGGTCCGTCGGTCCTCACCCGCTTTGAACTCGCGCTGGTCCCTGGCGCTGTTGTTGCAGATGATACTACTCTCGTTACGGATGAGACTATAGGTGACGCATACCAATGCAGTCAGCCGAGGTGACTGTCTCGTATGTTTGGAACGAGCGGTATTCGCGGACCTGTCGGTGAGACGGTGACCGCCGACCTCGCACTCCATATCGGACAGGCAGTCGCTGTGGAAGCCGACCGGGCTGTCGTTGGGCGGGATGCTCGCGTTACGGGTGATGTCCTCGCAGACGCCCTCAGTGTCGGTCTCCGCGAGTGTGGGACCGACGTGATTCGCGTCGGTGTTGCCGCTACGCCGACTATCGCGCGAAGCGTCGAGTGGTTCGGAGCGGACGTTGGCGTTGCCATCACTGCCTCGCACAATCCCGCAGCGGACAACGGCATCAAGTTGTGGAACGAGTCGGGACAGGCGTTCTCGCCGACACAGAACGAGCGTATCGAGCGACGACTCGACAACGACGATAGTGCGCGCGCGACGTGGGACTCGTTCGGAAGCGAGTCCACGGACCGCTCCGCCGTCGAACGTCACGTTTCAGCTATCACGGACGAGTTCGACTCGATGACGGGGTTGAATGCGGTCGTCGATCTCGGTAACGGCACTGGGCGGGTAACTGTGGATGCCCTCTACGAACTCGGTGCAACCGTGAACACGCTCGATGCGCAACCCGACGGCACCTTCCCAGCGCGCAAGAGTGAACCGAACGCTGAGACGCTCACAACACTCCAACGAACTGTGCCTGCGCTAGACGCGGATTTCGGAATCGCTCACGACGGCGATTCCGACCGGATGGTTGCCGTCTCTGACACCGGTGAGTACGTTCCCGGCGACGTTCTTCTTGCGCTCTTTGCGCGTGACGCTGTTTCTCCGGGTGATTCTGTCGCCGTCCCGGTCGATACCAGTCTCCTCGTCGCCGACGTGGTGGCGTCTGCGGGCGGGACTGTCGTTTACACGCCTGTCGGTGACGTGTACATCGCCGAGGCCGTCTCACAGTCCGGGTTCGTCTTCGGCGGTGAACCGAGTGGCGCGTGGATTTGGCCGGATCAGACGCTCGCACCCGATGCTAACTATGCAGCGCTCCGGCTCGCAGACTTGATTCGCCGCGAGGGACCGCTCTCCGAGCAGGTCGCCGATATCGCGGCGTCTCGGTACACCACGCGGCGACTGAGTCTCCCGGTTGATGACAAAGCGAGCGCAATGCGGGCTATTGACGGGCTTCTCTCCGCGAAATACGACGACATCGATACGACAGACGGTGTGCGCGTTGATACTGATGACGGGTGGCTCCTGGTTCGAGCGAGCGGAACCGAACCGCTCGTACGCGTGACAGCCGAGGCGAGACAGGAATCCAAAGCTGACGCGCTTTTAGAGGAAGTAACTAGTCTTATCGAGAAAGAAGAAATAACGACCTGAACGGACACAAATCACTGCCTAACCCTTTCAGGTGTTGCGTATTTCTCTATTTGGTGTAATACTATTTATAATGTTCTAGCACATTTGTATTCTTGTTCAGGCAACGTGGTCGCATTTCGGATGCTCCCGGCTCGCTGCCGCGACGCGTTGGCTCGAACACCAAGCTGTCTGCCTGAAACCGTCTGAACGGGTTCGACCCGCACAGTAGCGGATGTGGCGCGGGGGGCCGCGCCGCTATCCGCCGTATAACAATCTGCGCTCTAGCTGTAGATATGGTATAACAATCCGTACTCTAGCCGTAGCTATCTCTGATGAAAGCAGTCGTCCTCGCCGCTGGAAAGGGAACCCGTCTCCAACCGCTGACGAACGATAAACCGAAGGCGCTCGTCGAAGTTGACGGCCGACCGATTCTCGAACACTGCCTTGATACGCTCTCCGAACTCGATGCCGATGAGTTCATTCTCGTCGTCGGACACCGGAAAGAGCAGATTATCGCCCGATTCGGTGACGAGTACCGCAACATTCCGATCACGTACGCCCACCAACGGGAGGCACTCGGTCTCGCACACGCCGTACTCACCGCCGAAGAGCACGTTGACGACGACTTCATGCTGATGCTCGGCGACAACATCTTCGAGGCCAACCTTGACGAAGTTGTCGCGCGACAGCACGACGACCACGCCGATGCGGCGTTCTTGGTCGAAGAGGTTCCGTGGGACGAGGCGTCTCGATACGGCGTTTGTGTCACGAACGACGACGGCGACATCGTCGAAGTCGTCGAGAAACCGGACAATCCCGAATCGAACCTTGTCATGACGGGCTTTTACACGTTCTCGCCCGCCATTTTCCACGCCTGCAACCTCGTCCAACCCTCCGACCGCGGCGAGTACGAACTCCCGGACGCCATCGATCTACTCATCCGATCCGGCCGGACTATCTCCGCAATTCCGTGTGATGGATGGCGTGTTGACGTTGGGTATCCGGAAGACCGCGACCGCGCTGAGCGCCTCATACGAGCGGAGCGGGGTGAACTCGGACTTGAGGAACTTGATGCGGTGGAGCGGTCGCAGTTCTCCTCAGCGGCGTCATCTGCTGACGACGGCGACTAAACTGACGGTTCTCTCGACAGCTTCGTCGGGAGACGATGGAAAGCCGCGAACCACACCACCGTGTCCGCTGTTGTTGTCTGCTCTCGACTGTCGGTTTCGATTAGTGCTGCCGCTCTCCCGGGTGGTGATTCCGATTGGTGGTGCAACCGTCGGCGTTTGAGCCGTCAGGCAACGCGTTCCCCATCGAGGAACGCGGCAGCGGGACCGTTGATCCTGATGCTCGTAAGTTCGCCGGTCAGGATGTATTGTCGTGGTTCGTTCTGTATCGCGTCTTCGGCGCTCTTGCCGAGACCGGGGATTTTCGCGCCGAGACTGTCGGCTGATTTGATGTATCCGTCAACTGTCGCTTCGAACGTGGCGACGCCGTCTCCGGTTGGTCGGAGCGTCAGGTATTGGTCTTGTCTCGGTTCGGTGCCGCCCTCGGTCCCCAGCGTCCCCAGCGCTGAAGCCCCCATGTCGTCGGATTCGTGGTTCTGGTTGTCGTGGTCGGTCTCCACATCGGTGGGACCGTCAACTTCGTCGCATCCCATACCTTATTTCAGTCCCATTAACAAAATAAGTCTTGTGGTAAATAAGCCTTAGGAGCCTCTGAAAGTGCCGATATTGCGTCTTTCAGGGTTTTGTGAATAGCCCTCTAAACAGACAGTCTGTTCATCAATATTGGAACATTTAATCTCGTATTATCCGTGGCAAACGGTACTTGCCGGGTCGCATGACGCCCGAATTATATTGCTGCGTAGTCGAACCCGTGTTCGCGCCAAGTGACCGCATCAAGGATGGAGAAGCTATCGACGATGACGCGTCCGTCCATCAGGTCGGCCGCTTCGGCCGGGTTGATATCGCAGAACGCGTCGTGACCGGCGCAAACAACAACTGCGTCCGCGCCGTCGAGAGCGGTTTCGAGGTCTACGATGTCGATATCGCTACTTTCGTCGCTCTCAACGTGGGGATCGTGAACGCGAACGCTGCCGCACGCTCGGGTTTGTCCCCCGTCGGCCGCTGCTGCACCGACTTCCCGTGGCTCCATCGTCGTCAGGCGTTCAACCAGCCGGAGACCCGGACTGTGTCGCGCATCGTCTACGTTCCCCTTGTACGCAACGCCGAGTACGGCAATGTCGGCGTTTTCGAGCGAGCTAAGTTCGTCTTCGAGGAGTTCGATGACGAAGTCTATCATCCCGTCGTTGACTCGCCGGGCACTTTCGATGAGGTTCAGCGAGTCAGAGAACTGTCCGAGGAACCACGGATCGATTGGGAGACAGTGTCCGCCGACGCCGGGTCCGGGGTTCAAAATATCCACGCGCGGGTGGACGTTCGCTAAGTCGATGGCGTCGCGTGAGCTGATCCCGTAGTCGGCCGCCACGCGGGCCAGTTCGTTTGCGAACGCGATGTTCACGTCGCGGTAGGCGTTCTGTGAGAGTTTCACGAACTCCGCTGTCGTCGCATCGGGAGCGCGGTGGATGGTGCCCTCCACGAGCGGGTCGTACAGAGCGATGGTTTTGTCGGTCGATTCGTCGTCGATGCCGCCGATGATGCGGTCGTTGTGGACCAGTTCGTGCGCAATATTTCCCGGGAGGACCGTCTCCGGACAGTGTGACAGCGAAAAGTCCCTTCCGGGCGTCAACTCTGCTGCCGCGAGGATGGGCGCAAGTACTTCCTCGGTCGTTCCCGGTGGCACCGTTGATTCGAGGATAACCATATCTCCCTCGCGGAGATGTTCAGCCACGGTCTGCCCCGCCATCTCGACGTACGAGAGGTCGGCGCGCTTTGACTCTTCTTCGTAGGGTGTGGGAACGCAGATGATATGACAGTCGGCTTCGACCACCTCGTTCGAGGGTTCGAAGTCCTCATCGAGTGCGTCGAGGACGTACTCGCGGAGGTCGTCCTCTGTAGTACGCGGGTTCCCCGCACGCAACTCTTCGACGAGTTTCTCGTTGGGATCATAGCCGACGACGTCGTGACCGTTGTTTGCGAACAGTGCCGCTGTTGCGAGTCCGATGTAACCGATTCCGTGTACACAGATTTTCATGTCGGGACCTCTGCTGCGTCGGGTTCCGCTCCGACGGCGAGTACGTCGAGTATACGTTCTGCGGCACGACCGTCACCGAACGGGACATCCCAGTCGGCGCACTTTCCGAGCATCATCGTCCCGGCCTCGACGATGTCGTCGGGATCAAGTCCAGCCAGACAGTTCGCACCCACATAAGCCGTTTCCGGACGTTCCGTGCTGTACCGGAGGGTCACACAGGGTGTCCCGAGAATACACGTCTCCTCTTGCACGCCACCGGAGTCGGTAAACACCAGTGCAGCGGCCGACTCCAGTCGGAGGAAATCGAGGAAGTCGAGGGGTTCGATTGTCCGAATCTCCTCGGGCACCGCCAGACCGAACTCATCGAGGCGCGACTGTGCGCGGGGATGTATCGGGTAGACGACTTCACGGTCGGTCTGTGCCGCAAAGCGTGAAACGCCTTCCAGCAGTCGGTCGAAACTGTCCCGGGTATCGACGTTTTCCGCACGGTGTGCGGTGAGGAGATAGAAGTCGTCTTCTGCCACGTTGAGTTCGTTGAGAACATCGCTTTTCTCTGCAGCGAGGTCACGGTACTCGTAGAGTGAGTCCACGATGGTGTTCCCGGTGACGACTATCTCGCCCGGAACCGATTCCCGTTCGAGATACCGTTTCGTCTCCTCCGTCGGTGCGAACAGGTAGTCAGAGACGTGGTCGGTCACGACCCGGTTCGTCTCCTCGGGCATCTCGCGGTCGAAACTCCGCAATCCCGCTTCGACGTGACCCACGTCAATGTTCGATTTCGCGCCCGCGAGCGCACCCGCAAGTACCGAGTTCGTATCACCCTGCACGAGAACGATATCCGGTGTGTGTGCTTCGAGGAGGTTCTCGATACCTTCGAGCATCCGACCGGTCTGTTCGCCGTGCGAACGAGATCCGACTTCGAGGTTGTAGTCCGGTGTCGGGAGTTCCAACTGATCGAAGAACACCTGATCGAGGTCTTCCGAGTAGTGCTGGCCGGTGTGGATGAGAAGACAGTCTACTCCTCGTCGGTCGCACGCCTTGATGAGGGGTGCGCATTTGATAATCTCTGGTCGAGTCCCGAGAATAATGGCTACCTTCGGCGTCCCGTCACTAGTGGCCGTCATAGGTGTCGGGAGACGCGATGCCGTTCGTGTCGAGCACCGTCCTCGGTTCGTTCAGCCTCGGTCATGTAAATCGTCATGTGTCCGTCTCTACCCTATCGGGGTCCCGTACACGCTTTGTTATAGGGCACCTGTGCGTGCGCGAAACCGATGCAATCGGCAGACTACACCGGGATCGGACTGTTCAACAATTTTCGAAGACGACCCAGCCGAAGGCAATGGTTTCGAGGGTTGGTAATCGGTCGTTGATTGCTACCGAACAGTGAGTCTCGACTCAGATTTGACAGACAGTACGTCGGCATCGGCTCCTGCGGATGTGGTGATACGCACACGACCCGTCAGTCGGGGGTCAAATGGACAAAAAGAGGGTGGCGTTCGAGTGTGAGGCTACTATCCAGTGCTCGACCATGTTCATGCAAGAGGTCGCTCGTCGTGCCGATGCGCCTGTACTCGGCTTATTCATCCAGTGAGACGTACTGATTCTCCCATTCACGCCGTTTTCGGATTGCCTGTCGTCCCGACTCGGAGATTGTGTAGTAGTTGGTTCGGCGGTCCTGCTGGCCTTTGTCCACTAATCCCTCTTCGACGAGCGCGTCGAGGTTTGGATACAGTCGTCCGTGGTTGACTTCACCAACGTCTTTGCCGATCTTCTCTTTGATCTCCTGTCCTGAGGGTCGCTCGGATCCTGCAATCACGTACAGGAGGTCACGCTGAAAGCCTGTTAACTCGAACATCTTCGTCTCGACCCGTCATTTGTCCCCATCCGGTATTGTTAGCCACCAGTATACGTCCGATGTGCGGGTATTAACGCCGCTTGGTAGGTTTAGATTTGCGCCGTACTTGACTTTGCACCAGTCACCATCGACTAATGATTGGCTTTATCCCGGAAAATATGTTGCAAATTTTTCATCTGTAAAAAACCCAGACGATATGATGATTACGGCCGATTACTGCCAGTAGGCACCGCCGTAACGGCATAAGTAGGTCGATAACAAAGATACTGAGTCGAATACGTCAACTCGGCGATTTGCATCGGCAGTCGCGGGCGCGCGGGATGAGACACGCCTGATACGAAATGTGATGATCGACCTATCCAAAGACGAGTTGTTCAGAATACTCAGTAACTCTCGTCGTCGGTACATCATCTACTATCTCCACGAGGCTGGGGACGAGATGAGCCTGAAACAGTTGGCGGCCCGAATCGCGGCCGTCGAGAACGGCACATCAGTGGATGAAGTGACGGACGAGGAGCGACAGCGAGTGTACATCTCGCTGTACCAGACCCATCTCCCGAAGTTGGAGGAGGCTGGAATCGTCTCGTACGACGACGAAGAGCGCATTGTCGCGCTCACGCCGGAGGTTGCGAGAGAGGGGTTCTTCTGGATGCGGACGGAAGATGAACCCCGACCGTGGGCGACCTACTACGCTATCTTAGGCGTCGTTGGGTGGCTCGCCATACTCGCGCGCATCATTGGGCTTCCGCTGTTTGCCGCACTCCCATGGGTAGCTATCGCGGTGTTCGTTTCGACCGCGATACTTGTTCTCGTCGGAGCGCAGTACTTCCTTGAGTTGGAAGGTGACGAAACGACGGACTCGTTCGAGACGCTAATCGAATGACTGCGCGTCGGCAGTTACGTGCGGCGCGCGCGGCATCCTCCTTCAGTATCCTACTAGTCGTTGGTAACTAACACTGGTTCAACTGTTGTCGCACGACGAGCGGCGTAACTGAGTACTGAGTACTGAGTCACTCACGTGTTCATTATCAGTTTTGTTTGCAGTCCATGCAGATACTAGTCGTATTTATCATTCTTGTTTTCTCGATTCTCGTTCAATCTCGAATTTCGGTGTGTCGTACCGGTTAGCGAGACAATCTCTCGCCGTTATCGATCCGATTTCTCGAACGTGTCATCTTAATATCTCATGTCGGTCTATTAAAAAATACTCTTGCTGCGCGAACAGAAGCAGAACCTGCGACTCGAAGGCAGGTATATGATGACTGCTGAAAAAAGGATAGTTGACCTCTCGTGCGGGGTCGAACCAGCGACGTTAGGTCGTCGCCCATCGCGGATCAATCGAGAAATACCCAATTAACCTGGTGGGTGGCACCGACGACCGACGCAACGGTACTCTCAACGAGAGGGAGGTAGGCAGATGGCACTCGAAACACTAACTCAATCCGAGACTCAGGATGCCTCGACCCCCGAGGCGGACGCGGTCGAACAGCACGAACAAGAAGACGTTCAGGAACTCCTTACGAAAGATACAATCTTTGAGTTACTGAAGAACCAGCGACGACGCGACGCAATTCGATATCTCAAAGAAAACGACGGCGAGGCCAAACTCGGTGATATGGCCGAGTACATCGCCGCAAAAGAGAACGACATCGAAATCGCTCAACTCTCCTCCAGTCAGCGCAAACGCGTGTACATCGGACTATATCAGTGTCATCTTCCGAAGATGGCCAACTCCGGTGTCATCGACTTCGAGAAGAATCGCGGCGATATCACGCTAAAGCAGATGGCCGAACAGCTCGAGCCGTATCTTGGTGACTCTACACCTGCGCAGAACGACGCAGGGTCGTCATCGTCCAAGCGCAACGCCGCCGTCGCTGGCGTTGTCGGTATCGGTGTCGCTGCGGGTCTCCTCGGTGCGCCTGGTTTTGCACTCGTTCCCGATGCCGCGTGGGCAGTCGTCAGCACCACGGCACTCGTCGTCTTGACGGCAATGGAGACGTACCACCAGCACGACCTCGACCGGTAACTCGGACTTTTTTACGGTTCTTCGCCTGCTTACACTCGATTCACGTACTTGATTTGTCATCCCACTACATACTGCTCTCTCGTTTGCACCGTTTACGCCGTCTCCACAGACTTGACAGTGAACGACTACGATTATATCTTGTCCAAGCTTTCTTTCGCGTCTGAAATATAATCCGGAATTACTGTCTCTGTTTCTTAGCAGTGTCTTACGTCAGAACTACTGATTTAGATTAGATTAGTGACTGATTGATCGTAGAACTCTCATAGAGGCTACAAGATGCCGGAATCAGGCGGGCCATTCTCTGACAACGGTCGCCCTAACGTCTCACTGCGGTTTGGACACGATGCTTATAACAATGCCAGTTGGGTCCTCCTATCGTAGTATGCCACTACGCGCCACCCGGCCGAACGGTACGCTGTCGATTCGTCCGTTCCGGGAGGTACACGGATGAGTGCTGTCAGCGAGGCAGTGGTCCTCGCCGCAGGTGAGGGACGACGACTTCGTCCGCTCACGAAGTACCTCCCAAAGCCGATGCTTCCAGTCGCAAACCGACCGGTCATCGACTACGTTCTCGATGCACTCGTTGAGAGTGGTATCGAACGGGTCGTCGTGGTCGTCGGCTATCGTGGGGATCGCATCCAGACGCACCTCACTGCCGAGTATAAGGGCGCGAACATCGAGTTCGTCCAGCAGCCATCTCGGCTCGGAAGCGGCCATGCGTTGCTGCAGGCGACTGGAATGGTAAACGGCGAGTTCCTCGTCGTCAACGGAGACAGCATCATCAACGCTGCAATCGTGACATCGACGCTGGAGCGCTACGATTCGACCGACTGCGCTGCCACCGTGGCAGTGGCCCACTCGGATACTCCCGAGGAGTACGGCGTCGTCATCACTAACCGTGGTCTCATCGCGGACATCGACGAACATCCGGTCGAACGCGAGGGCTACGTCGTAAACGCGGGCGTCTATGTGTTCGACGAGTCGGTGTTTGCCGCCCTCGACCGGACCGAACCGTGGCAAGGCGAGATTCGACTAACGGACGCCATCGAACATCTCGACGGTCCCGTCACGTCCATCCTCGTCAACGGCGGGTGGCTCGATCCCTCGACACCGTGGCAGCTACTTTCGGTTTCCGAGACGCTGTTGGGCAGTCGCTTCGGTTCGGACGTGTACGTCGCAGACTCCGCACGTGTCCACGAGTCCGCAGTCGTCGAGGGACCGGTCGTTATCGGTAAAGACTGTGACGTGGGTCCCGGTGCGGTCATTCGTCCGGGGACGTGTCTGCAGGACAACGTCCACGTCGGAGCCAACGCCGTCGTCGAGCGGTCCATCCTCTCGACTGACGCGCACGTCGGGGCGCACACGCTTCTTCGTGACTCCGTCGTCGGGTCTGGCGCGCGTATCGGAGATTGCGTCGCCTCGCCGGGCGGACGAGCGGATGTCGTCGTGGATGGTAGACTCTACACGGACCGCAAAATCGGAAGTATCGTCGCCGACCGTGCTACGGTCGGTGCGAACGCGACACTTGCGGCAGGTAGCAGTGTCGGCGCCGAGGCCACCGTCGGTGCCGGTGTCGTCGTGGACGGACCCGTCCGCGAGAAATCAGAGGTGGCAGCATAACATGTGTGGAATTACCGCGTGCATCGGGCAGGACGATACGGTCGAACCGTTGTTGGAAGGACTCGAACGGCTAGAGTATCGCGGCTACGACTCCGCAGGTCTCGCCGTCAAAAACGGTTCCAGCATCGAACTGAACAAAAAGGTCGGTGAAGTGTCCGAACTGGTCGCGGCCGTCGAGTCTGATCCCATGTCGGGCAGCCTCGGAATCGGACACACTCGCTGGGCCACCCACGGAGGGGTGACCGACGAGAACGCACATCCGCACACGGACGAATCCGGGCGCATCGCCGTCGTTCACAACGGCATCATCGGGAACTATCAGTCCCTGAAGAAGGAACTTGAGTCGAACGGGCACGTCTTCGCCAGCGACACGGACACCGAAGTCGTCCCACATCTCATCGAAGCGGAACTCAACACCGGTGCAACCGAAGAAGAGGCCTTCCGATCAGCCATCGCCCGGCTCTCGGGAACGTACGCCATCGCCGCCATCATCGGTGGCGACGAGGCCATCTACGCGACTCGTTCGGGGTCGCCGCTCTGTCTCGGTATCGGCCCGGGTCAGTACTTCCTCGCCAGTGACGTTCCGGCGTTTATCGAGCACACGGACCAAGTCGTCTACCTTCACGATGGTGACTTCGTCGTCGTCGAACCCGACGGCTACGAGATTACTGACGGGGCGGGTCGGTCCGTCTCGCGCGAAGTCCAGCGCGTCGAGTGGAACGCCGAAACCGCAAGCAAGGGCGGCTACGAGCACTTCATGCTCAAAGAGATTCACGAACAGCCGGGTTCGCTCCGTAACACCATTCATGGCCGCTTGAACGCGCTCACTGGAACCGTCGAACTGGACGAGTTCCCGCCGGAAACGTTCACAGATGTCGATCAGGTCCAGTTCGTCGGCATGGGAACTTCGTATCACGCCGCGATGTATGCGTCGTCGATGCTCTCTTCGCGGGGTGTTCCGGCGTACGCGTTCCAAGCAGGCGAGTACGGACTGGTCTGTCCACCCGTAACGGACGGAACATTGGTCATCGCCGTCACACAGAGCGGTGAGACCGCAGACACGCTCGACGCGATCCGCCGCGCGAAGAGCGCCGGTGCCGACACTGTCGCGGTCACCAACACTGTCGGGTCATCTATCACCCGTGAGTGTGAGGATACGCTTCTCATCCGCGCCGGCCCAGAAATCGGCGTTGCCGCGACCAAGACGTTCTGTTCGCAGGTTACGGCCCTATCGCTCCTCGGCGAACGACTGGTCGAGGACATCACCGGCACTCGAACCACTGACGGCCGAGAACTCGTCGAGGCGCTGTCGCGTCTCCCCGGTCACGTTCAGGAGATACTCGACACCTCCGTCGCACCGGCACTCGCGCAGGAAATCGAAGACAGCGAGTCGTACTTCTTCATCGGCCGCGGCATCGCTCACTCGGCGGCGCTAGAGGGCGCGCTGAAGTTCAAGGAGATCACGTACGAGCACGCCGAGGGATTCGCTGCGTCAGAGCTCAAGCACGGACCGTTGGCGCTCGTCACACCGAACACGCCGGTGTTCGCTATTTTCACCGGGTTCGAGGACGAGGCGACTCTGAGCAGCATGAAGGAGGTACAGGCCCGCGGTGCGCCAGTCATCGCTATTACGAGCAAGACTGACAGCGAAATCGCGGAGTTCGCTGACTACGTACTTTCGATTCCAGAAACACATCCCGACGTTGCTGGTATCCCGGTAAGCGTCCAACTCCAACTGGTCGCGTACCACGCTGCAGATCTCCTTGACCGCCCCATCGATAAGCCGCGCAATCTTGCCAAATCGGTGACTGTACACTGACATGCGCGCGCCGGGCTTGGCGGCGCTCTTTGGTTGTCAACACAACACCAAGATTATCTATACAATCTGACAGTCTAACCCGGATAAAGTGGCGTTAAATCTCTAATAATATACAATTGATCTCCAAAAACACCGAGAGATGCCTTCTTGCAGTTTTTGAAGGTTATTCTCACGTTCCGGTATGAGATGCTTACGGGGACCGGTACGGTCGGACTACTCTCACAGCGTTCTCAGTATGTGGTGATTACATAAGGTAGGTAATCTCCATAGATGACTCCATGGCAGCGAGCACACATTGGGTTGCATCGTCGTCCCTCCTCTTGGAGGAAGTCGAGAGTGATGACCTCCTTGACGCGCTCGGAGACGACGTTGCGCGCAAAATCCTGGTTGCGGGCAAGCAAGGGCCAGTCACGGCAGAGGAGCTAGCAGACTCCTGTGACGTCTCTGAATCCACGATATACCGTCGCCTCGACCGTCTGAACGAACTCGGCCTCGTCGAGCGTTGTAATCCGCTTCTCAGCACCTCGAAAGGCTCCTACCAGACACGTATTGATGGGCTCTCCCTCGCGGTGGACGAGGAAGGAATCAGGATCGAGCAGGGACCGAGCGACTCGACAATCGACGCAATGGAGACGATTCTCGATGTCATCGACGTTCAACGGGTGAACTACGACGCCGAGAACGAACTCGTCGATGTCCAGTTCAACCTCGAGCCAGAACTGTTCGAGACGTTTATGGGCGTTTACAGCCGAAAACGCGAGTAATAGCGGCGGTCTGTCCTTTCAATCCTGTCCCGAAGGGCGTCGTACGCCAGCAGTCGCTTTCTGCTTTCTTCGTTTCTCTAAGAAACGCTGTCAGCGAGCGTTAGCGGTCGCGTGTAACCGACTCGCCCGGCATCACCGTCGCTTCCGGTGAGAGGACCACGCCCGCATTGAGGCTGCTGTTGATTCCCGTTTTTGCGCCGTCGCCGATAACGACTCCGAGTTTGCGGCGGCCAGTATCCACACGTGTGTCTTTGACGGTCAGTTTCACGTTCGCACCGTCGTGGCGCAGGTTGGCAACGTTGGTTCCGGCTCCGAAGTTCACGTTGCGGCCGAGAACGCTGTCACCGACGTACGCGAGGTGGCCCACTGTTGCATCCTCCATGAGAACGCTGTTTTTCACTTCGACCGCGTGGCCGACTTTTGCATCCTCACAGATCAATGTCGCGCCGCGGACGTACGCGTTCGGTCCAACTGACGCGCCGGACTGAATGAGCGCAGGTCCGTCGATAACGACGCCCGAGCGCACTTTTGCACCCTCTTCGACGACGACGGGACCGTTCAGCTCCGCGTCCTCGCTCACGTCACCGTCGATTCGCGTTTCCAGTTCGCTGAGTTTCCACTCGTTGGCTTCGAGTAGCTCCCACGGCCGGCCCACGTCCAACCACCGGTCGAATGCCACCGTTCGCACGTCGTACGTCTCGCACGAACGCGAGAGGACATCCGTCAGTTCGAGTTCGCCGCGTTCGGACGCCTCTACGTCGAGCAACCATCCGTGTGCCGCTTCGGGAAACACGTACGCGCCCGCATTGATGAGGTTCGACGGCGGGTTACTCGGCTTTTCGACCACCCCGGCGACGTAGCCTGATCCGTCTGTCTTCAAGACTCCGTAGGAGGTCGGGTCCTCGACTTCGAACGACCCAACCGCGGGACCGCCGTCGTAGAGGTTCGTTAGCGATGGCACGTCGTAGAGCGCGTCGCCGTTGAGGACGGCGAACGATCCGTCTTCGAGTACTTCCAGTGCCGACCGGACGGCGTCTGCCGTCCCGAGTTGTTCTGCTTGGACCGCGTACTCGACAGGGACACCCGCATACTCCGTACCGAAAAACGAGCGCACGTCGTCAGCTTCGTATCCGACAACGAGGACAATTTCCGTCGCTCCCGCCTCGACGGCGGCGTCAACGGTGTGTGCAACGAGGGGCTTCCCGGCAACGGGAAGCATCGGTTTCGGTCTCGATGCCGTGAGCGGCCACATTCGACTGCCAACGCCTGCCGCGAGGACTACCGTTTGCATACGTATCCTATGACGATTGACGGAAAATCTATTTGTTGGCTATGGATTCCTGTCGTCTGATTAGGAGTCGTTTACTTCGTCCATGACGAGGTGGAGTGCCGTCCGGTGGTGTCCCTGTTGTATGAGCCGTCGCGCGACTTTGGCCGTCCGGTTGCTGAGGCGATTGGATGTTTCGAGTCCGGAGACGATACCCGGGACTTCGCGCTCGTACCACTCCGTAGATTGCCCCTCGTGCCTCTCTCCTCGCTTCTTATAACTGCGCTTTGCGGGCGTATTCACCGCCGGCACCGCCCGTCATCATTGAAGATGTTTCTCCAGTCCATGGAGAACTTACACCATTAACCAAAATAGTTATCGTCTCGAATATCGACTTAACAGCGAACTACCGTTTTGATCCCGTTTCGAGGGATCTCGTCGGTGTCTGTGATCTCTCTTCGACGAACAGGGCCGCTCGGTTTCGGTGCCTGATGTGAACTCTGAGCGTTCTCGTCATCCACTTCGGTCGCAGTCTGGACACAGTGCGGTCGCTGAGAGGACCAGTGTCCCGGTCACTGCGCGGGTCAGCGGTGCGCCGCACTGTGTACACCGTGGATGTCTTCGGCTACCATTGGTCATAATATCGATGAGATACACTTCCACGGGTTTGGTTATAGAGTCACTGTCACTTGTTCACAGATTAGACTTCAGAACGCGTTCTCCATGGAGGCGATCATGACGATAGAACTGCTCGGAGGATAGATACTTTCCCCTGACTGTTTCTTGTACTGACTGGTTACAGTCTAACTCGTCTATCGGGCGGTCCTAGAGACGCTAAACTACCGATTTACCGCTTTCTCGCACTCGCCGAGATTTTATCCGTTGGAATATCGAACTCTCGGCCGACCAGTGCTGTTCTGCTGACTGGAAACTCACCCGGAAGTGTCCGAGTACCTCTATATCCCCATCAAACAGAGTGATTCTTGCTAGCCTCCGTATCTCTTTTCGCCGGCTTAACGAGACCTTCGTCCGATAGCAAATATTTCTTGTCAGTTCATATTATAATGTTTGCTACTCTCAGACAAATATATAAGATTACTTGAATTTCAATTACAACAGTATGTGTGTAATGGCTGGATCTCGAAGGAGTGATGAAAGTGTCTACACGACCGTTTAAACTTCTATTAGTGGCAAAAACCACGAAACTTATTTGAGTTGCCGTTTGATAAGTTCCGGTCATTTCTGCAACTGTTGAATACCCGTATTGGGGCAGTGTACTCTCTATCTCTAGAACACCTCTATTAAATTTTATTTTGTTGGAATGGCAGCAGTAATTGAAATACAATTAATGTTAATTCAACATCATGTAATTACTTTTGTTGAGTCGCAGTGAGTCCTTCGAGCAACCGCGTCGCAGTCTGCAACCGAACCGACCCGCTTGTTATGGGATGACTTCCTCGGCCAGTTCTCGAATATATAATTCTAACCACTATATCTGTAGTATTTCATATTGAAATTATAAATAACAACTCAGATACGTCTCTTTCCAACGAACTCGTGCTGATTTGAGACAGAACACGTACACTGAACTAACCTAAAGTATTATTACGTACTATGTCCCACGGTACCACGATGCTTCAAAACGCGTCTCGACCGCTCGCCCGCTTGCTTGGAACTGCCGACTCCGGGCCAGAACCGTGTCCGTCGTGTGGACTGCTGCTTGGTCAGGGCGGCGATGCCTCGTACCATTGTGACGTGTATGGTGCCGCCCGTGTTGAGCGGTGTCCCGAGTGCGAGGAGACGCTCTCTGTTCGCTCTATCGTCCCAACAGATATCTGACTGCCAGTCGCAGTTTGCCGTTCAACCGTTACGTCTCTACTGTAGCGTCTTACTATTCGTGTCTCACCTTGCGACCTCTCTTGGCGTGTTCATGCGAGGAAACTGGTAACCTCGCGATTGTTGACCACTGGAAATTTCCTCACGATTTATAATCTGTGCGGGTGAAAGCAGAGTAGACACCATGTACAAGCACGTAGCTTTGCTTGTCCGGAAGGACGGGGTGGCAGACGAGGGGTTCGCCGAGCGATTCGCCGAGCGGCGAACCCGGGTGGTGATGGATGACTGACGAACATACTCGGGACTACCGGTCACAGGTCAAAGATTCGTTCCCCGAAATAGCCGATATTGAAGCCGAGACACTCCGCGAACAGGTGATCGAGGCGTGGTGTCTCGGACTCGAACGCGGCGGATGGACCGATATCGAGGACATCCCATACGCGTGGAACATCCACGAGGTGACCAACGTCGAACACGTTCGCGGTGTCACCCGAATCGCGGTCCAGTCTGCGGAAGAACAGCGCGATTTCCACGGTGCCGACCCCGACTTCGACGTGATTCGGGCCGCTTGTCTCCTCCACGACGTGGGCAAGTGCTACGAATACGTGGATTTCGTCGATGACGACGTGCTCTCTACCCCTGACCCCGAGTACGCCACTGCGGAGGTCCCCCATTCGCTGTCGGGGTATGCTCTCGCCCACGAAGTCGGCTGTCCACTGGCTGTCCAGCGTGCCATCCCACACTTTATCGGTGAAATACCGACGCGGACGCTCGAAGCTGAACTCGTCAAGAGCGCTAATTCGGCGTCCTCGAACGCCATTACGCAGGCGACGATGGGAATCAGCTTGCAAGAGTGGGTTGAGAAGTATTCGCAAACGTCCTGACCGTTGTTCGAGGGAGCCGGCAACTCCGTATTTCTCTCGACCCGTTGATTCAGCCGAACAAAGACATACGGTGTGAGAGGCCGTGTGTTCGAACATGCCAGTCTCCGGTTACGACCCCGACGATGTGGAATCGCAACTTAGAGCCGCCTTGTTGGCGGGTGAACTCGAACCGTACCTCACTGTTGAGGCGATTGAGCGGCACGAGGGAGGTAAACGGCTCGATGAGATGCTGTCGGCCGAAGAGATAGCCAAGGTGGTCGGCTCCGCCGACTCCGACGACTGAGTTGCATCTTAGAAGTGTTTCCTGCGGCGCTACTTACACGGGCTAACCGACGTGTAGAAAATCGCTCGCTCGTATCTATGGATCAGGTCTCGTCCAGTTGTACCGTTTCCTCCACATACATCGTCGGCCCCGCTTCCATGTCGATGAACTCCGCAGCGTCTGCGTTTGTCCGTTCTCCGGCCTCGGACTCAAACGCCGCAGAGAGTGCTGCCATGTCCTCAAAGTAAAGTTCGATGATGCCGTCGTACTCGGCGCGTTCGGGGTCTGTCGGGACGCTGGTGGTGTACTTCTTCAGTCCCGGCATCTCCTTTGCGATGTCGGTGTGCTCGCCTAGCCATCGTTCAACGAACTCTTCGTGCGTGTAGTCGTCCTTTCGGACGAGATGATTGACCATCTTAATCATATCCGTTAGACCATCCTCGCGGAGGGTACTTTGCTCTATCGCCGGAGCCGGCCTGTGGACAGTTGTATTGAGGCCTCCCGCTGAATCGAGGTATTCGAACATAATCTAGCGAATATTAGTGATATATTGCCGCTGAGAGGCACAGCTACTCGGATTCGTTACAGAGGTAGGTATGTAATGATAGCTGGCCGTGTGGAGACGACGCACTGTGCGGACGCCCCGTTCGTCGGGAACCGCAAACTGGCGTCCGTTGTGGTTCCCTACTCCGGCGACGGTTGGAGCGTCTGCGTCCGCTCGCGATAGTGGCATCGCTCCTCGGGTGCGGGACCACGCGATACCGGCGACAGGGTGGCGGGAGACGTTGCCGTCTCGTGCCAGCCGTCCCGTCGGTGACGCGCGCTCCCGTCCGCGGTGCGTCCCGTGATATAGCGTATCACATGTTCTACTTCGTACGTCGCGGCGATTGTGGATATACGTTTACCAGTCTATATCGGGGTTTTATATACGCCGGTCGAAGATGTTCGACGTTTTTCTTCACTGTCGAGGTTCTCTTTGCTCGAACGAATTCGGACTGTATCTCTCACCAGCACTGCTCAAAAATAGCAGAATAGACCACTCAGACACGCAAACTGCTGTCAGCGGGTCGGCCACTCGGGGTCGCGGTCTTCGAAGAACGCGTCGATTCCTTCGTCTTTATCGCCGGTGGCAAACAGTTGGGCGAACAACTCCGCCTCGTATTCGATTCCCTGTTCGAGGTCCATCCGAGAGGCGGCTTTGACGGCTTTCTTCGCGTATTCCAGGGCGACACCGCTCTTCTCAGCCATCGACCCGGCGAGTTCGTACACACGCTCGTCGAACGTCTCGTCGTCGTGTACCTCGTCTACGAGTCCGATATCGTACGCCTCCTCGGCGGAGATCAGTTCGCCGCTGAGAACGAGACGCATCGCCTGTCCTTCTCCGACCAGTCGGGCGAGTCGTTGTGTGCCGCCGCCACCCGGCATGATACCGAGATTTATCTCCGGTTGGCCGAGTTTCGCACGTTCGTGTGCGATGCGCACGTCGCACGCTTGTGCGAGTTCACACCCCCCGCCGAGTGCGTGTCCGTTCAGTCGCGCGATAACGGGTTGCCGGAGGTCGTCCACGTACTCGTAGACGCGGGGTCGTTTGCTCGCCTCCCGTTGGGCCAGCATATCGCGCTCGCGGAGTTCCGTTACGTCTGCCCCGGCGACAAACGCTTTCGCCTCGTCGGCTCCCGTGAGGACAACGACGCGGGCGTCGCTCTCTTCGACAGCATCGAGAACACGCTTCAACTCCGCCCGTAACTGGGCGTTCAGGGCGTTCCGTGCGTCGGGTCGGGTCATCGTTACCGTCGTGACGCCCTCCACGCGGTCGTCAACGGCGACGTTCACCGTTTCGCAGTCGTCGGCGACTGATTCCACGTCGCGGGTCTCGTCAGCGTCCGGTTCGTCACTCATTGGTCCATCACGTCCTCGCTGACGCCGACTTTCTCGCCGTCTTCCCAGACGTAGAACCCTTCGCCGGTCTTCTTGCCGAGTTTCCCGGCGCGAACCTTTCGCTTGAGAATCTGCGGCGGACGGAACCGCTCGCCGAGTTCCTCCCGCAGATATTCGAGAATGCCGAGGCGCACGTCAAGCCCTACCACGTCCCCGAGTTCGACCGGTCCCATCGGGTGATTGTAGCCGAGCTCCATCGCCGCGTCTACGTCCTCCGGTGAGGCAACGCCCTCTTGGACCATTCGCATCGCCTCGACGCCGAGTGCGACACCGAGACGCGAGGAAGCGAATCCGGGTGAGTCGCGTACCTCCACAGCAGTCTTGTCGATGTCATCGACAAATTCGTGGGCGAGATCCAACGTTCCGTCGTCCGTCTGCTCTGCGACGACGACTTCGACCAGCGCCATGATGTGGACCGGGTTGAAAAAGTGCATGCCGATCCCCCGTTCTGGATGTTCGAGTGCGCTCAAAATTTCAGTCACTGACAGCGACGACGTGTTCGTGGCGAGGACGGCGTCGTCGTCGGCGAATCCCTCCACTTCTCGCATCGTCTCCTGCTTTAATTCCATATCCTCGGGGACAGCCTCGACGACAAGGTCGGCGTCCGCGACGGCGTCTCCGAGTGAGGTGGTTCCGGTGAGACGGTCTAGCGTCGCCGCCATCTCTGCTTCGGTCACTTTGTCGCGTTCGACGCCTCCGCGGAGATTCTCTTCGATGGCGTCGAGACCGTTCTGGACGTACTCCGATTCGATATCTCGCATCGTCACGTCGTGACCGGCCATCGCAGACACTTGTGCGATTCCGTGTCCCATCGTTCCGGCTCCGAGTACGGCTACGTGCATGCTTGAATCCCTTCGCGGAACCCTCATAATCGTTTACACCGATGGCCGACTATTGTGACGACCGTGTCCTTTTTATCACCTTCAATCATCGAGTTCGAACATGGTACACCGTAGCGTAGAGACCGCTTCGCGGGAGGAACTCCGCACACTCCAAACCGAGCGGTTGCAGGAGGCGGTTCGTAACGCGTACGAAAGCGTCCCGTTCTACCGAGAGAAACTCGAGGAGATGGGACTGAAACCCGGCGATATCGAGCGTATCGACGACGTTCAGAAACTCCCATTCACGACGAAGGAGGATTTCCGTGACAACTACCCGACGGAGATGTTCGCTGTGGACATGGATGACGTCGTTCGCATCCACGCCTCCTCGGGGACGACAGGGAAGCCAAAGATAGTCAGTTACACGCAGGACGACCTCGACGTGTGGAGCGATGCTATCGCGCGGTGTCTCGTCGCTGCGGGACTGGACTCCGACGACGTTGTGCAGAACGCCTACGGCTACGGTCTCTTCACCGGTGGCCTCGGACTCCATCAGGGCGTCGAGGAGTTGGGCGCGACGGTCATCCCCATCGGTGGCGGCCAGACGCAACGACAGGTCGAGATGCTCGCAGACCTCGAATCGGACGCTCTCGCCTGCACGCCGTCGTACGCACTCTACCTCGCGGAGACCGCAGCGGAGATGGGCGTGGATATCCGCGACCTCCCGCTCCGACTCGTCATCTTCGGCGCTGAACCCTGCACAGAACCGATGCGCGAAGAGATCGAGGAACGCCTCGGCGTCACGGGAGTTGACATCTACGGCCTCTCCGAAATCGTCGGTCCCGGCGTTTCCATCGAATGCTTGGAACAGGACGGCCTTCACGTCTGGGAGGATCGATTCTACCCGGAGGTCGTGGATCCACAGACAGGCGAACCGGTCGAGGAGGGCGAAGAAGGCGAACTCGTTCTGACGACGCTCTCGAAGGACGCGTTGCCCGTCCTCCGATACCGGACGGGAGATCTGACAACGCTAAATTACGACACCTGCGACTGCGGCCGCACCGCCGTCCGCATGGACAATATCACCGGGCGCGCCGACGACTTGCTCATCGTCCGCGGCGTCAACGTCTATCCCAGTGAGATCGAATCAGTCGTCTTGGAGTTCGACGAGGTGGCACCCCACTACCGTATCGATCTTCGACGCGACGACAACCTCGACACGCTGGAACTGACTGTCGAACTCGAAGAGGGATTCGACGGATCCACCGACGACGTTCGAGAAAAGATTCTGAACCGACTTTCGAACGTGCTGTCGTTCACACCGGACGAACTGACGCTCGTCGAATCCGGCGGCATTGCTCGGACAGAGGTTGGGAAGGTCCAACGCGTCTACGACCACCGCGGGCAGTGAGCGGTTGTTTCCCGTCCGGTATCTCATCCCGGTTTGTATACACGCCCTCGGAACGTAGCGATACGGTCGCCTCCACCGTCGGTAACGACGACTTCGTACGCTGCGGTTCGACCGCCGCGGTGTGTCTCCTCTGCGACGGCGCGAAGCGTCTCACCAACCTCGACGGCGTCGAGGTAGGAGATGTTCGTCTCTAAGGCGAACGCTGCATCGCCGTGACTGTTCGACGCCGCTGCGAACGCCGCATCTGCGAGCGTGTACACCGCACCGCCGTGCGGTGTCCCGTGGAAGTTCAGGTGTTCATCGCCGACGGTCAACGTCGTCTCGGCGTACCCGCCGGAGACGTCGGCCAGTTCGACACCGACTGTCCCACAGAAGGGATCGTTCGACGCGCGTTCCCGAATCTCCGCGTACTCGTCGTTGCCGTCCGTCATCGTTTTCCTGTCGTCCGCGCTCGGCAAGTAGGCTTCGTCTGTTCGGACGACTTACTTTATCAGGAACGATAGGTATGTAAAGTACTTTATCGTCGGGCAGAGAGGGGACGCATATGGCTTACAGCTACGAACCGCACTACTTCGAGGACTTCGAGGAAGGCAAAGAGTTCGAGAGCGTCGGACGCACCGTCACCGAGGCGGATTTCATGATGCACTCGGCGCTGTCGGGTGACTGGACCGAACTGCACACGAACAAGGAGTACGCCGAGGACACGCAGTTCGGCCAGCGAATCGCCCACGGTCCGATGACGTTCGTGCAATCGACGGGGTTCGTCTACCGGTCGGGTATCGTCGAACGGACTGCTATCGCTTTCCTCGGGATGAACTACATGGACCTGCCGAATCCGGTGTTTATCGGCGACACGCTCTCGCAGACGATGGTCGTCTCCGAACGGAAAGACGTGGGGAGTCGGGACGACGCCGGACTCGTCGTCCTCGACGTAGAGATGACGAAGCAGGACGGTACTGTCGTCCTCGAAGGTGACATGAAGTTCCTCGTCAAGACCCGCAGTTCGGAGTGACCACTTCGCGACGTCGCTCGCAGTGATTCAGTCGAACTGCGAAGAGACATTGACGAATCCTCGCCGACGCCGCGAACAACCTTCGTGGACGCCGCGAACGTCTTCTCCTTCCGCACGTACGCCTCCGGAATCGGTCCCGAGCGGGTGGTAGCGTACAGTGAGCGACTCGGAACGAGATGGTTTCGCCCTCTTCTGAGACGGACGGCGCAGAGGTCTCGTTCAACACGGGCCGATTCGTTACAATCCGCCGACAGAATTTTCTCAATACCGCACTAATACAAACCTTTAATAATGATTGTTTGCTTGGTGTGTTTGAGAGTAACACACTCATGTCTGAAGACAGCGCTAGCGAGCAGAGCGATGCACGTCCTCTGACCTCGCGTCGGCGGTTCGTACAGGCGGCGGGAATCACTGGAACCGTCGGTCTATCGGGGCTAGCCGGATGTCTCGGTGACGGTGCCGGTGGCGGGGGGAACAGCGTCACTTACGGCGTAGTGAGTCCTATGACCGGGCCGTACGGCGGTCTTGCGGAGGGCCAACGAAACGGTGCGAAACTCGCTATTAGGCACGTCAACGAAAGTGATGATCTCGACGTGGAAATCGAGGGCGTCTACGAGGACACCGAGGCAGATCCTTCGACTGGTAGCCGGAAGGCTCAGTCTCTCGTCGAACAGGATGGCGCGTCGTTTCTGATGGGGGCTATCTCCTCTTCGACGGCACTCGCACTCAACGAGTTCGCCAAGGAGCAGGAAGTTATCTACAATCCGGGCGGTGCGGCCGTTCCCATCACAGGCAGCAACTGCAACGAATGGGTGTTCCGCGCGGAGACGAACACCGCGCAGATGGCTGAAGCAGTCTCCGACTTCACCGCAGAGAATCTCGGGACGAAGGTGTGGTTCCACATCGCGGATTACGCCTACGGCGAATCCGTGATGAACCGCGTCGAAAAGCGGATGAAACAGGGTCGGTCCATCGATGTGGTGGGGCGCAGTCGGTCGAAATTCGGCTCGAGCAACTTCAACTCGTACATTAGCCAGATCGCCAACTCGGATGCGGAAGTCGTCGTTCTCGGGATGACTGGCGGCGACCTCATCAACTTCGTCAAGCAGGCGGCGAGTCAGGGCTTGAAGGACAACGTGAATCTCATGTCGCCGACGATGACGTTCTCGGTCGTCCGCAACGCCCTCGGAAAGGCCGCGTACGGCACGTACGGCGGCGTACGCTACGTTCCGGAGTTAGATACCGGAACCAACCAGTCGTTCGTCGAAGCGTATCAAAACGAGTACGACACGCCACCGGACAACTTCGCCCGCGTGGCCTATCTGTCCATCAGAATGACCGCGAAGGGAATCGCCGAGGCGGGATCGTCGGACCCCGCGGCGGTGAAAGACGCCCTTCCGGGATTGGAGATGGAGACCATTATGGGGACGAATCAGTTCCGCGACTGCGACCACCAAGCGATGAATCCAGTGTGGCCGGGTAAACTCGTCGCTCCGGACAGTGGAAGCGGTGCCGCGGATGTCGAACTGAACGAGCAAATATCGGGGTCGGACGCGCTCCCC
Source organism: Halogeometricum borinquense DSM 11551 (assembly GCF_000172995.2). Classification (GTDB taxonomy): domain Archaea; phylum Halobacteriota; class Halobacteria; order Halobacteriales; family Haloferacaceae; genus Halogeometricum; species Halogeometricum borinquense. The sequence continues at coordinate 38,984 of NC_014732.1, read as the reverse complement.
GCGTGTGGTGACCTCGGATGTAACCTTTCGTCGTAATGTCCGTCGCTACCGCAGTCGCAGAGCAGGTACTCAACGGTCTCACTGTCGGGATGGTGTACGTCCTGTTAGCCGCCGGTTTGTCTATTATCTTCGGCGTGATGGACGTGATCAACTTCGCACACGGCGAACTGTTCGCGCTCGGCGCGTACTTCGCGTTCGCCATCGCCGCGCCGCTCGGTGGCGCGGGCTTTTGGGTCGCACTCGTCGCCGCGCCCCTCCTCGTCGCCGTGGTCGGGATGGGAATCGAACGGTTAGCGGTGCGGCGACTCTACGGCAGAGACCCGCTGTACCACATCCTCCTCACGTTCGGATTAGTTCTCATCATTAACGACCTCATCACGGCTGTCTGGGGGAAGGCCGCCAAGCCGTTTCCGATCCCGGCGGCGCTCGACCAACCGGTTACCCTGCTCGGCTTCACGTACTCGCTGTACAACTACGGCATCGTCATCTTCGGAGCGATGCTCGCTATCGGGACGTGGCTGCTCTTGAATCGGACGAAGTTCGGGATGATAATCCGTGCTGGGTCACAGGACCGCGAGATGGTCCGTAACCTCGGTATCAACGTGGATACGTACTACACGCTCACGTTCGGATTCGGCGCGGCCCTCGCTGGCGTCGCGGGTATCGTCCTCGGTGCGTTCCAGAACGTCAGTCCGACGATGGGCAACTCGGTCATCATCCCGGCGTTCGTCATCGTCGTTCTCGGCGGATTGGGTTCGTTCCGTGGTGCCGTCGTCGGCGGGTTGTTCGTCGGCGTCGTTCAGACGCTCGCTCGAACCTACACGCCGTTCTTGGAGGGACTCATCGTCTTCCTGTTGATGATTGCGGTCCTCCTCGTCCGCCCGAACGGCCTGTTCGGGTCCGCGGTGGAGGAGAGCCACGAAGGCGCGTTGTTGCACGGGTCTGGCGGCGGCGTCCTCTCCCCTGCGGCGCGGAAGAAACTCGGCTACGCGGTCGTCACCGCGCTCGCGGTCGTTCCCCTGTTTGCTGAGTTGACGGGCATCACGTACGCCGTCACGCTGTTGGAGGACATGCTCATCTGGGCGCTGTTCGCGCTGAGCCTGGACCTCGTTCTCGGCTACGCGGGGTTGGTTTCGCTCGGCCACGCGCTGTTCTACGGCGTCGGCGCGTACGCGGCGGTGCTGTCGCTCATGCACGTTACGCCGTCCGTGTTCGTCGCTCTCGCCGTCGCCATCATCGTTTGCGCCGCCATCGCGTGGGTCATCGGCTACCTCTCGATCCGCGTCTCGGGCGTCTTCTTCGCCATGATCACGCTCGCGTTCGCCCAACTGTTCTACAACGCCGTGTTCAAATTCAAGTGGACCGGCGGATCGGACGGTTTGTTCGGCGTCGATACGTTCTACGGACTTGCGGGCGTCGGTATCGACCTCTCGGCGTTCGAACTCGCTTTCGGTCCAGTCATCCTCGATGGCGGACTCGTCCGCTACTACTTCCTCGTTCTCGTTGTGGTGGGCGGCTACCTCCTTGCGCGCCGCCTCATTCGAGCACCGTTCGGCACAGTGTTGCAGGCGATCCGCGAGAGCGAGGAACGCGCCTCGTTCGTCGGCTACGACGTGACGGCGTACAAGCGCCGCGCGTTCGTCGTCAGTGGTGGTCTCGCGGGCCTTGCGGGTGGCCTGTTCGCGGCCAACAACGGGTACGTCGCGCCGTCGTTCCTCCATTGGATACACTCGGGCGAGGTCATCGTAATGACCGTCCTCGGCGGCATGGGGACGCTCTACGGGCCGATGCTCGGCGCGGGCGTCTTCGTCGCTTTCGAGGACATCCTCTCGTCGTACATCGACCAGTGGCAGTTAGTCATCGGAACGCTGTTCGTCCTGTTCGTTATCTTCGTCCCGCGCGGCCTCGTGTCGCTTCCACGGACAGTCCTTGATCACCCCGTCGTCGAATCGGCGCTCGAACGCCGTCGGCCGGCGACGACCGAAACGGAGGCAGAACATGAATGATCCAATCCTTTCGACAGAGAATCTGACGAAGAAATTTGGGAGTCTCGTCGCTGTTGACGACGTGAATCTCGATATCGAACGCGGCGAGTTCCGCAGTCTCATCGGCCCGAACGGCGCGGGGAAGACGACGACGTTCAACCTCCTCACCGGTGCGATGCGACCGTCGAACGGGTCGGTCCGATTCGACGGCGAGGACGTGACGACGCTCGCACCACACCAACGCGTCCGGCGTGGACTCGCCCGCTCGTTCCAGATTACGAACGTCTTCAACGGACTCACCGTCCGCGAAAACGTCCGACTCGCCGCGCAGGCGGCACGAGACGACGGCTTCACGCCGAGCGAGGAGTATCTCAACGACGCGCAGGCGTTCGACGACGTGAACGAACACACAGAGCGCGTCCTCGACCGGTCTGGACTCCTCGGCCGCGGCGGCGAGATGGCTGACGTTCTCGCCTACGGCGACAAGCGCCGTCTCGAAATCGCTATCGTCCTCGCTACGGACCCCGAGATGGTCCTCTTGGACGAACCGACGGCCGGCATGTCCGCAGAGGAGACGCGCGCGACGATGGACCTCATCGACGACGTTCTCTCGGACCGAACGCTCCTCCTCATCGAGCACGATATCGACCTCGTGATGCGCGTCTCGGATCGGATCACTGTCCTGCACCGCGGGTCCATCCTCGCAGAGGGGAGCCCCGACGAGATCGCCGACAACGACGACGTTCGTGAAGCGTACTTCGGAGGTGTCGAGGCGTGAGCGACCCGCTGCTTTCCGTCCGCGGCCTCGTGTCAGGGTACGGTTCGACGCGCGTCCTCCAAGGAGTCGATATCGACGTGCCGTCGGGATCAGTTGTGACGCTCATCGGGCGGAACGGCGTTGGCAAGACGACGACGCTCCGAACCATCCACGGTTCTGTTGCGCCCACTGAGGGGTCGGTGATGTTCGACGGTACCGATATCACCGACTACTCGCCGGAACAGACGGCCCGAGAAGGAATCGCTCTCGTCCCGGAGGACCGCCGCGTCTTTCCCGGTCTTACGGTGCGGGAGAACGTCGAAATCGGTCGCATCGGTGGCCGCCGAGATACGACAAAACCGGCTGTCGAGGAGATCATTTCCGAGTTCGAGAACTTACGCCGGCACCGCGAAAGTAACGGATCCGCTCTGTCCGGCGGCGAACAGCAGATGCTCGCTATCGCGCGGGCACTCGTCTCCGCACCGGACCTCCTGATGCTCGACGAACCGACCGAGGGACTCGCACCCTCTATCGTCCAGCAGGTCCAGCGGAAAATCGCATCGCTGAACGACGAGGGTGTCACCATCCTGCTGGTCGAACAGAACGTGCAGGTCGCACTCGACACCGCCGACTACGTCTACATCCTCGACAAAGGGCAGGTCGTCCACGAGGGATCTGCGGACGACGTGGCCGCAAACGACGACGTACTCGACCGCTACCTCGGCGTCTCAGCTGTCGAGTAGTCTGCCGTTGCGTAGTCGGCTGTCGAGTAGCCGTGTGTCAGTATCATGCATACTCTTTTGTGAACGTCGGTCAAACCTCAGTCTATGACCGATAGCGGTGCCGACGTGACGCGTCTTCCGCGGACGGAGTTACGAGAGAGACAGAACTCCCGGTTGCAAGAGACAGTCAGACACGCGTACGAGAACGTCTCCTTCTACCGTGACCGACTCGCTGCGGCGGGCGTAACTCCTGACGACGTAACGAGCGTGGACGACCTCACAAAACTACCGTTCACGACGAAGGAGGACTTCCGCGACAACTACCCGACAGACCTGTTTGCCGTCGATATGGAGGCGCTGGTCCGAATTCACGCTTCCTCGGGTACGACGGGGAAGCCGAAAATCGTCGGGTATACTGAAAACGACTTGGCGCGCTGGCAGGAGGTGATGTGTCGTGGATTCGAGGCGGCGGGACTGGATACCTCCGACACCTTGCAGAACGCCTACGGTTACGGTCTCTTCACCGGCGGTCTCGGCTTTCACGACGGGGCGACGGCGATGGGGATGGCTGTCGTCCCGGTCGGTGGCGGTCAGACCCAGCGACAGGTCGAACTGCTCTCCGACTTGGAGGCGACGGCCATCTGTCTCACTCCCTCGTACGCGCTCTACCTCGCGGAGACGGCCGCGGAGATGGGATACGATCCGGCGGAACTCCCCGTCGAGACGGTTCTGTACGGTGCGGAACCATGTACGGAACCGATGCGTGCGGAGATAGAGGATCGACTAGGTGCGACAGCCGTGGAAAACTACGGTCTTTCGGAGATTATCGGTCCCGGTGTGGCGGCAGAATGCCGCGCCCAGACGGGGATGCATATCTGGGAGGACCAGTTCTACCCCGAAGTCATAGACCCCCAGACGGGCGATCCCGTCGGGGAGGGTGAGGAAGGTGAACTCGTCTTGACCACGCTGACTAAAGAGGCGCTTCCCGTCCTACGCTACCGAACGGGCGATATGACGACGCTTGAGTACGACACGTGTGACTGCGGCCGGACGATGGTACGGATGGATTCTGTGACCGGCCGAACGGATGATTTGCTCATCGTCCGCGGCGTCAACGTCTATCCCAGTGAGATAGAGTCCGTCGTGCTGGAGTTCGACGGAGTGGCACCGCACTACCGAATCGACCTCTCGCGGGAGGGGACGATGGACCGTCTCGAACTGACGGTCGAACTTGCCGAGGAGTTCGACGGCGACCGGTCGGCTTTGCGGAAGTCGTTGCTCGACCGCCTCTCGAACGTGTTGTCGCTCGAACCGGACAAACTCGACTTGGTCGCCCCCGGAGCGATTGAGCGAACCGAGGTCGGGAAAGTTCAGCGCGTCTACGACCGTCGCTGACCGAGACGATGTAACTTGCCCTGATGCAACTTGCCCCGATGCAACTTGCCCCGATGCAACTCGGATCGACGAAACGACAAAGAGGCTTGGGTGAGAGACGGGAAACGATGGACGTAGAGGAGTTCTTCGAGTCGATGCCGTTCGCCCAGCTACTCGGTGTAGAAGTGACTGAAGTGGCGGACGGACACGCTGAAGGTCGTATCGAGATGCGCGAGGAGCTGTCGTGGAACAGCGACCGGGTGATGGCGCACGGCGGCGTCGCTTTCACGCTTGCCGATACGGTGGGCGGCGCGGCCCTCGTGAGCGAAGTCGATCAGCCGGTGCCGACGATAGACATGCGTATCGACTACCTGAACGCCGGGACGGGCGACCTGTACGCCGAGGCTGATGTGGTCCGCGTCGGCGGCGATGTCGGAACGGTCGATGTAGACGTGTACGCGACTGATGACGACACGCTCGTCGCCCAAGCGCGCGGCGTCTACAAGACGGGGTAAGGTGTTCCGCTGTCCCCGTGCAACCGGTCGCCGTCACGCGTAATCACACATCATTAATAATTTTGAGTACGGAGGGGTAGACGTAATGGAATACAGCGGCCCCTCTGAGCTGTACGTGGATGGAGCGTGGACCGACGCGGTATCGGGCGAGACGCTTCAGACGTTCGACCCGGCGACCGAAACCGAGTACGCGACTGTCGCGTTGGCGGGCGAAGAAGACGTTCGCCGCGCTGTCGATGCGGCGTCCCGTGCGGCCGAGCGCGGGAGTGAGTGGACTGAACTTGATCCCGCCGAACGCGGCGCGGCGCTTCGACGGATGGCCGACGCCATCGAGGAGCGCAAAGACGAAATCACCCTCGTTGAGTCGCACGACAACGGCAAGACGCCGTTCGAGGCTGGCATGGAAGTCCAGATGGTGATCGACACCTTCCGGTACTTCGCTGGCTGGACGGACAAACTGACCGGCGAACACAACCCCGTTCCCGGCGACCGACTGAACTACACGACGCGCGAACCGCTCGGCGTCACGGGGCACATCGTCCCGTGGAACTACCCGTTCCAACTCGCCGGTCGTTCGCTCGCGCCTGCACTCGCCTGTGGGAACACTGCTGTCGTAAAGCCGTCGAGCCAGACCCCGCTCTCGGCGCTCTACTACGGTCTCGCCGCCGAGGAAGCGGGCCTGCCCGACGGTGTCGTCAACGTTATCCCCGGGTCCGGATCCGAAGCGGGTGCTGCACTCGCAGAACACGACGACGTAGCGCACGTCGCATTCACAGGCAGTACGGAAATCGGAAAGCGCGTCATGGCCGATGCGGCGCAGAACGTCACCGGCGTCACGCTCGAACTCGGTGGAAAAGGCCCGCATCTGGTGTTCCCCGAAGCTGATCTCGGTGCCGCGGCAAAGGGCATCCACTACGGCATCTTCATGAACGCCGGGCAGATGTGCTGGGCCGGATCGCGCCTTCTCGTCCACGAGGACGTGGCCGACGACCTCGTCGAACGCGTCGTCGAGGGTGCTGAATCGACTCCGCTCGGATCCGGTATCGACGACGACGGCCGGATGGGTCCGGTCGTCAGCGAAGACCAGCGTGAGCAGATTCTCGATTACATCCAGACCGGCGTCGATGAGGGCGCGACCGTCGCCTGCGGCGGCGGCGTCCCCGAGGACAAAGAATCCGGCTACTTTGTCGAACCGACTGTCCTCACCGACGTGACGAACGACATGACTGTCGCCCGTGAGGAGATCTTCGGCCCGGTCCTCTCAGTCATCGAGTTCTCCGACGAGGAGGAAGCAATCGAACTCGCTAACGACTCGCCGTACGGTCTGCTGTCGGGCATCTGGACCGAGCAACTCTCCCGCGCGCACCGCGTTGCTGACGCTCTCGACTACGGGATGGTCAGCGTCAACGAGTATCCGGTAACGTTCCCCCAGACGCCGTTCGGCGGCACGAAAGAGAGCGGAAACGGCCGCGAACAGGGTCTCGAAGCTGTCCGCGAGTACACACAGACGAAGAACGTGAACGTCAAACTCGACTGAGTTCGGCGCTCGCGGTTCGACGTTCGACTGCTGCTTTCTCCCGTTTTTGTCTTAGCCGTTTTACCGGCTGTTTTGATGCCCGTCAATCCGCTGTACAGATACCGCTCCGGAATCTGACTGTTTCAAATATCTGTCTGTTTATGGCTGTATTAACAGCAGCGCGGGTAACAAAATAAGTGCGAGATGGACTGCTCCGGACGAGTCCGCCGGATCTAGCCGAACTTCTCGAACGGTTCTTCGCAGTCGTTGCAGTAATGCATCGACCGGCAGAGCGAGGGTCCCTTCGGATGTTCTCGTTCAGTGTTCGTCCCGCCGCAGTACGGACACTCGGCCGTCTCATCCTTTCCACTGGTGTTTACGCTCGGGTCGAGTCCTCTCATGGTTAGATACTCAGTCCGAACTCTCGGAGGTCTTGTTTGCCCGCTTCGGTCACCATCTCGACGGACCACGCAGGACTCCAGACAAGGTTGAGCATCACGTCTTTGATTCCCTCGACAGCGAGGACGGCTTCACGGATATCGTCTTCGAGCATGTCCCGCGCGGGACATCCGGTGTACGTGAGCGTCATGTCGATTCGCGCTTCGCCCGCCTCGACGTCAACGCCGACGGCGTAGATGAGCCCCAAATCGACGATGCTGATGGGCATCTCCGGGTCCTCGACGGAGTAGAGAGCGTCCCACACGGCGCGTTCGATACCGTCTGCTCCCTCACCCGTCGCGGGGAAGCCGTCTACGTTCTTCCCCTCCGAGTAATCGGTGTACGCGCAGTATTTTGCCCCGCCGTCGTCGTTGAATTCACTACTCATCGTCGGGATCCTTCATGAGTCGCGTCGCCTCGTGCAGTCCCATCTCGCGGTACGCCTCGGTGAAATCGTCGAACAGGACCTGCCAGTGATCGGTGTGGTCGCCGTCGCGACCGAGATGTTCGGGAAGCGCGTCAGCACTGACGTTCCCCTCGTCATCTATCTCGGGTGTGCGGAGGTCGATTCCTATCTCGGTCATCGTCTCTGTCACTGTCTCTAGCCACTCTTCGCGCATGTCTGCGAGCGTTCGCGTCCGAACTCCGAGTTCGTCGATAGCCGCCTCCGCTTCGGGAGCGTCGGCCGCGGGTTCGAAGAACGTCAGCGCGTAGGGGAACAGGCGGTCCGTCGCCGCTTGGACGCGACGGCGGCCCTCGTCGCTGCTGACGAGGCGGCGAAGCCAGTTCATCGAGTGTTCGCGGTGATAGCCCTCCTCACCGAGAACTTTCTCTACGCGGTCACGGATTCGCGGGTACGACGACTTCTCGAGGGCCGTCATGCGCAGATGCTCCGCTTCGTCGTAGAAGTACGACCGGACGATGCAGTCCGCCCAGTCTCCCTCCTCGAACGGGAGTTCAACGAGGGTCGAGTGACGGAACGTCTCCGGGTCGCGTTCCCAGAGCAGGTCCGGTTCGGTGTAGCCGAAGTCCTCCAACAGGTCGTACCACAGGCGCGCGTGGCCGAGTTCGTCCTGTGCGATGTTTGCGATGGAGATATCGGACTCGATGGTCGGTGCGCGAACCTGCCACTCGGTGTAGCGTTCCGCGAGGACGAACTCGTCGTCCGCCATGCGGCGAAGCAGGAGTTCGATGGCCTCCTGTTCTTTGTCCGTGAGGTCCGCCGGCCCGGAGAGCGATTCGACGGACATTAGCTCTCACCTCGTCCTTTCTCGGCTTCCGCCTGTTCGTGTTCGGAGTCGGCCACTTCCTCGGCGACGGAGCCGGTGTTGAACGTCATCGCCCACCGGTAGGACTTGTCAGTCGTCCCGCCGAACTTCGCATGCTCGGCGTCTACTTCGCCAATCTCGTCTTTCGGAACGACCCACAGGCTGTTCGTCGGCTTGCGTCGGGCGTGTTGCACCTGCGCGAACAGGAGTGCCATCTCGCGGTCCGGCGCGTGGACGTTCCCGCAGTGTTGGTGATAGTCGCCTTTTTTCTCCTGTCGGAATACTTCCCAGATCATTGTCTTAGTCCGCCGTGGCGGGCGTCACGCCGCCGGTGTTTGCCTCGTACTCGTCCATCGTTTCGCGCACCCACGCGACCGCCTCTTGGGTACGCTTGCGCGAATCGATCTGTCCCACGCCGGGTTCGTACTCGTTCTTCGCAATCTGGAAGAACTCGTCCCAGTCTAAGTCGTCCTCGTTCACCGTGTACTCGCCCGTGTCCTCGTCGTACTCGATGCGCGGATACTCGGGCAGTTCGAGACCGTACTTTTCGACCTTCGGCAGGTACATGTTGAGGAACGCCTTCCGGAGTTCGTCGTTGGTGTTCTGCTTTAAGCCGACTTCGGCCGCGAAGTCGTGGTGCGTGGACTTGTCGTCCGTCGGGCCGAAGAACTGGATGATTCGCGGCCACCACATCTCGAAGGCCTCCTGCAACTGTTCTTGTTGCTTTTTCGTCCCCTGCGAGAGTTCTCGGAGGATGCTCTCGCCGTGTTTGACGTGGAATCCTTCCTCGAAACACACCTTGTCCATGGCGTGAGCGTACGGTTCCCAACTGGAGGATTTCAGCGTCGCCTGTCGGCGCATCGCCGCGCCGTCAACGAAGAACCCGATCATCGGCGTCTCGATCCACGACTCCATCGGGTAGTGGAAACAGTTCAGGAACTTGCCTTTCCCTTCTGCGAGTTCATCCAGCATCTCCTCGCGCGTCTTGATGCCGAGGCTTTCGGCGGCCCGATACAGAAGTTGCCCGTGGCCGAGTTCGTCCTGTACCTTCGCCGAGAACGCGAGTTTGCGCTCCAGACTCGGTGCCTTTCGGATGAACGGGCGTTCGAGGTACGCGCCCATTATCTCGGAGTTCGCGTGGAACTGAATCATCCGCGTCGCCGCCTTGCGGTACTCCTCCGGCATGTCGTCTTTCGGGGAGAACTCCCGTGGTCCTGCCCGCTCTTTGACGGTTTCGAGGTCCATCTCTATCATCATCTTTCATCGCACAGCACTTACCGGTTAACCAGTCTATAGACTGCCTTTATTATAACGCGCGTGCTTGACGCTAGTAATGATCGAGGAGTGTCTAGTCGCAGAGTTCAGAATTGAGGGCGACGATTGCCCGCTCGCCACGGCGACGGCGAACGCGGACGCCGCCATCGACGCTCGGCCGCCGCAGCTCCGCGCCGACGGGAACGTTCTCATTCAGTTCTCCGCGCAACCGAGTGACGAACTCTCCGAGACGCTTGACGCCGACGACCGGGTCCGGTACCTTCACGTCTCGCACACCGATGGGCGGTCTAACTACCGCTGTCTCTCGAAGCATCCATGCGTTGTCCACGAACTCGTGAATGCTGGCTTTCTGGTTGAGTCGATGCGCTACGAGAACGGCGGCGCGACGATGCGCGGCGCGGTCGTCGGCTACGACGTTCTCCGCGGCGTCATGGAGGCGGCCGGTCGAACCGTCGGCGTGAGTCTTCAGCGGGTCTATCCGCTCCGAACTGACGACGACGAAGCGGTGGCGAGCGGATACGAACTCACTCCGGCGCAGGAGGAGAGTATCCGCGTCGCCGTCGAGATGGGCTACTTCGAACTGCCGCGGACGGTCACCGCAGTGGAGGTGGCCGACGAACTCGGAATCAGCAAGACTGCGTTCCTCGAACGCCTTCGTCGGGCGCAGGGGTCGCTGTTCGGGACGATGTTTGGTTGAGTCCGGTCAGGTTGTCGTTCGACTGTTTCCGGGCAAGGTTTTGTACCGCCTCGCCGTACCCGCCGTCATGCGCGTCGAAGACGACGACGGAGTCCGCCGAATCACGTTCGACCGACCGCAGGTGAAGAACGCGTTTACTGCGGAGGTGGCGCGAGAACTTGCCGACGCACTGGACGAACTCACAGCTGAGACGCACGACGCTGCCGTCCTGACGGGCGAGGGCGACGCGTTCAGCGCGGGCGGCGATATTCAAGCGATGGCCGAACGCGACGAGACCGCACGAGAAGCATACCAGCGTGTCCGCGACACACTGGGCCGCGTCGCCGAATCCGTTCTCACGGCTCCGGTACCCGTCATCGCCCGCGTCAACGGCGACGCCGCGGGGGCGGGACTGTCGGTCGTCGCCGCCTGCGATTTCGCCTACGCCGCAGAAGACGCCCGATTTGCCGCCTCATTCGTCAATGTCGGACTCGTACCCGATGCGGGCGGGACGGTGACGCTCCCCCACCTCGTTGGTCTCCGCGCCGCGAAAGAACTGGCGTTCACGGGGGACCTCATCTCTGCGGAACGGGCGAACGAACTGGACTTGGTGAACGACGTGGTACCCGCGGATGAACTCGACGCGACAGTCGCAGAGATGGTGGCGAAACTGGTGTCGCAACCGACGGAGAGTATCGCCCTCGCCAAGGAGGCGATCCACGCGAACCTCGGTCGGTCGTGGCACGACGGACTCGAACGCGAGGCGCAGGCCCAGACGATGGCCTACGACACTGACGCCCACAAAGAAGGTGTCTCGGCGTTCTTGGATGGCCGGTCGCCCGAATTTGACTAGTCAGTACGCGTTCGGTCAGTTCAGTCCGAGGAACTCCTCGGCGTTCTCCCACAGAATTTTCCGTTGAATCTCCTCGCTCGCGTCGAACACCTCATCGAACGACTCGAACCACTGTTCGGGACGAATCATCGGATAGTCGGTGCCGAACATCACCTTGTCTTGCAGGACGGTCTTCGCGTAGTGGACGACCTGTTCGTCGATATACTTCGGCAACCACCCCGAGAGGTCCATGTAGACGTTCCCCTTCTGCTGGCAGATTGCGAGTTGCTCGCGCTCCCACGGGAACGCCGGGTGTGCGATGAGTATGGGCATCTGTGGATGCTCTGCGGCCACGTCGTCTATCAGCATCGGATTCCCGTACTTGATTCGCAGACCGCGGCCACCCGGTGATCCCGCGCCGAGGGTGGAGTTGCCGCCGTGGAAGACGACGGGGACGCCCAAGTCCTCGATGGTGTCGAACAGTTCCGCGTGCGCTTCGTCGCTCGGGTCGAATCCCTGCGCGATCTGCTGGAACTTGAATCCCGAGAGGTCCAAGTCCTCGACGCACCGAATCGCCTCCTCCACGCAGTCGTCCTTGAGTGGGTCTACACTGCCGAAGCCGACGAAAAAGTCGGGATAGTCATCGCATATCTCCGCGACGTAGTCGTTCGGTACCGGTGGGTTGCCGGTGTTCGTCTCGGCATCCCAGCCGAGGAGAATCGCCTTCGAGATTCCCTGTTCGTGGTACTCCTCGCGCATCGCTTCGTAGTCCCACGTTTCCGTTTCGGTGCCGAACTTCCGTGCGGCGTCCTGCATCATCTCACCGCCTGCATCTTCGAGGAACTCCGCCGTCGGTTGGTGTGCGTGGGTGTCGATGATTCGGGGTTCGTCCAACGAGTCTCTCACGGACATTGGTGACGAACCGTCGCCCGTAAAGAAAGTAGCACCGATTCATTTCTCGTTACAGACTGCATAACTGATCGCGTTCTCCGGATTCTCCGTGACTGTCGAAGTACGTGGAGACTGTCGCTCGAAGCACGCAGAGACAGTATCATGGGTTGCCAGCCCTCAACGGCGACGTGAATCCCGATTTGGCGGGTTTTCTGGTGTGTAACGCACGCATCCCGGTGACAACGAGGGCATAACAAAGTCTCCCACGGCGAACACGTAGACGAAGGCCGAATCAGCGGCACCGACGTTCCTCACTGTTTCACTCGCAAGTGAGGCGTTCGGTGCGCCGGACGGGGACGGCCACCGGAGAACCATGTATAAAGGCAACCGAGTCGCAGTCGTCGTACCAGCCTACAACGAAGAGCGGTTCGTCGGGCGAACGATTGAGAGCGTTCCGTCGTACGTTGACCGTGTCTACGCCGTTGACGACGGTTCGACGGACGACACGTGGCAAGAGATACGGGAGACAGCGCGGCGACTGAATGACGACCGGGCCGAACCGGTCGCCCCCGACGGGGGTCATCACGAGGGCCCGCACGTCGTCCCCATCCGACACGAGACGAATAGCGGTGTCGGCGCGGGCATCAAAACCGGCTACTATCGTGCGATGGCCGACGAGATGGACGTTGTCGCCGTGATGAACGGCGATGCACAGATGGACCCCGCGGTTCTCCCGCACTTTCTGGACCCAATCGTGGAGGGCCGCGCCGACTACGCGAAGGGTGACCGAATCAGCCGCCGCGAGAACGTCGGTGAGATGAGTTCGTGGCGACTGTTCGGAAACAAACTGCTTACGCGACTCACGAACCTCTCTAGCGGCTACTGGAAGACCATCGATTCACAGAACGGCTACACTGCAATCTCCGTCGAGGTGCTCGAACGTATCCCTCTGGTGGAGGTATACGACCAGTACGGATTCCTCAACGACATGCTCACGACGTTGAATCTACACGATGCCCGCGTTGTGAACGTACCGCACCAAGCAGTTTACGGCGACGAAGAGAGCGGTATCGTCTATCGCACGTTCGTTCCCAGTCTCTCCGGACTGCTGTTCCAGAACTTTCTCCGACGGCTCGGACACCGCGCCAGCGACCGCTCGTACCAACCCGCTGTCGCTGCCTACGTCCTCGGGATGGTTGGAATGTTCGTTGGAGGACTCCATGCGATTCGCAGCGTCTCCCGCGTACTCCGCCGCCGCAACGACGCTGCGACGAGCAAGTCACTCTTCGGTCTCGTTGTCAGCGTCCTCGTGTTTCTTGCGGGTACCATTCTCGATAGACGCGCCAACGAGCATCTGGAGAAAGGCTTCGAGACGGACGTCCCCGCGTACGACGGCGGCGACGACGGCGACGAGTAACGACGATTCCCCGTTTTCACCCGACCAGTGGACGAAGGAGCGACGCCAACGCCTCGGTGTTAGCGGCCGCGACGGTGGCATCCGGCCGGTGATCGTCCCCGACGTACACTGTCTCAAAGCCGTGCTCTTGGGCGGGGACGATGTCTGTCTCGTAGGAGTCGCCGACGAAGACGAACGCGTCCGCGGGAAGTCGCTCCTTCGCTGTCTCGAATATCCCCGCGTCGGGCTTTCGTGCACCCACCTCTTCCGACACGACGATTTCGTCTACCAACTCGTCCAACCCGTGCGTCTCGACTTTCCTCCGCTGGACCGTCTCGTTACCGTTCGTGAGGATTCCTGACTGGTGTCGTTCGGCAACGGAAGCAACGAGCCGCCGGACTGACGGCGCGACGCGCGTCGCCGCCACCTCGGTATCGACAAACGTTGTCGCCAGCGCCTCCGGGTCGGCGTCGATCCCGTACTCGTTGCAGACCACCTCAAACGCCCGTTCGTACGGGTCTGGCTCGAACGAATCGAGGGAAGCGGTCAGATTCGACCCGAACGTCTCGGTTATTGCCGCCGTTGCCTCCACTGGGACAGTTCGTTCGAACCACGTATCGAATGGGGTCTCGTAGTCGAGGAGCGTTCCGTCGAGGTCGAAATAGACGGTTGTGGTCATCACCGATCCGACGAAGGCGATCGGAAAACAGGTTTCGTTTCGTCGTTCCGTCAGGTTTCGTGCTGGCCGGTTCAGAGATACCCGAGGTCTTCGAGGTGCGAGGTCATCGAATCGTCGAACTCGGCTTGTTCTTCCCGTTCGGACTCCGGCAGGCCGTAGCTGTCGAGCCACGATTCGCATTTCTGGGCTAACTCGGCGCACACGTCGGATCGCTCCTCGCTCACGTCGCTCACCCCATCGGGAACGGCGAACAGGTCCTCGCCGGACTCACTTTGCTGGTAACGGTGGTCGAGCGTTCGAAGACTCGTTAGGTCACCCACATGATAAGACGAGGCGTCGAAGGCGTCGTCTCGCTCTCCAATCATGTCGAGTTTGCTCGCACACCGGACGCCGCTGCGTTGCGTGACGGCGAACTCGCGGTCCTGTTCGCGGAGGTCGTAGCCGATGGGTACCTCGAACTCGACGCCGACTTCGTTGAGGACCGTCTTCATCGCGTCGGCGTGTTGGACGACGCCGTTGTGGCTCTCGACAGCCTCGATTCCACAGACGACGAGGGGGACGTGCGAGACGGCGTCGTCGGCGACGACCATGTGTGCGAGCATCTCCTGTTCGCCGAACAGTTCGCCGTGGTCGGACGTGACGACTACGATGGGGTCATTCAATCGGTTTTCAGCGCACTCGACGATGCTCCGAACCGTGTCGTCCACGTAGCGGATGGTCGCGTCATACATCGCCTGCAGGGCGTTCCACTCATCATTGGTGAACGGAACGCCGCGAGCGATATAGCCGTGCAGATTCGAGGACATCTCCAGCACGAGGTCGAGCGATTCGCCGACGGACATCTCGAATCCATCCGCAAACAGGTCTTGGTACGGCTTCGGCGGATAGTACGGGTGGTGGCTGTCGCCGAGATGGACGTAGAGAAACAGGTCCTCGTCTGCTTGCGCCGCCTCGCGGATGTGCCGCCGCGCGATGGCGTCGCTAACGTACCCGACGGAGTGCTTTGCGGTGTCCGTCGTGTAGCCTGCGGAGTGCTGGTTGAGTTTCGTCAGGTAGCCGAGGACAGTCAAAACGCCCGCCTCGTCGAGAAGGGTGTCCTTACCTAGGTAATGGAAGTGGTCGAATCCGCGGGCGAGACCCGTTACCTCGCTTAACTGCGGATTCGGCGAGACACAGGCTGTTCGGTAGTCGGTTCGTTGAAGCGCCTCGGGAATCGTCGGGACGTCACTCGACAGCCGATTTTCCTGCGTCCACGTCCGGTGTGACGATGATGCAAGCCCGGTGAGGATCGACGCACTCGACGCGCGAGTCCACACGTCGTGCGAGAAGCAGTGTTTGAACGTCGCACCATCCGACCGGTCGGCCAACGACTGCAAAAACGGTGTTGTGTCGCGGCGGTATCCATCCAGCGACGTGTGGTCCTGCCGAACGCTTTCGAGTGTTATCCAGACGATATCGCGTGGCATTTGCTACTGAATGGGTGACACTCCGGTGCATTAATTCGTCAGCGACTAACCTCGAACGGTTCTCGAACGTGTCGGATTAGCCGATGCTTGTCGCCGTCTCAGCGACGGGCGTTTGCGACGATTCCTTGAATGTTCTGGCCGATGCCCCAGCGGAACTGGCGTTCGAGGAGAGCCACCACCATGAAGTAGGTGGCCGCGCCGACGACGATGCCGATGACTAACTCTGCGATGGCGGGCAGTTGGACAATCGAGTTGATGTACCAGACCACTCCCGCCATGATCGCACTCGCCAGCACGGGGAAGCCGATTTCGCGCACCGTTTCGAACGGGTGTATTTCGAGCATCTTCGCGGTGAGATAGATGTCGATTGGCATCATCGGGAAGACGTAGATTGCCGTGACGACCGCGGCGGTGCCAGCGATGCCGTACCCCCACGTTACCGTCACCGGATAGATCGTGAGTGCGATGAGGATGACACGGAGCGTACCCAGTTTCGTGAGTAAATCCGGCCGACCGAGCGCCTTCCAGATGGGACCGAACGTCTGCCCGAGAGCGCGAAGGAACCCGTAGATGGCGAGTATCTGCATCGGAAGAACCATCGTCATCCACTCCTCGCCGAGGGCAACCATCACGAAGTCCGGCGCGACGACAGCGATTCCGAAAGCAACGGGCGCTGAGATGAACGCATTCACGCGGAGCGTTTTCTTGAACGTGTTACGAAGTTGTTCGGTGTCATCCTGTAGTTTCGAGAACGCCGGAAACATGACGCTTGAGATGACGCTCGTCAGCTCGGTCGCGGGCGCGTTCGAAAAGCGGTACGCGTACTGATAGAACGCCAGCGGTGCGGCTCCGATGAACGCGCCGACGAAAGCGTCGTCACCCTCGCTGTAGAGGAAGTAGAGAATCGACGACCCGGTTATCCACTTGCCGTAGTTGATGAGTTCGTTTGCGGACTCCCGGCTGAAGCTGAGGTTCGGCCGGAAGTCGTGGAGGAGGTACGACAGGACGAGACGAAGGAAGTCGGCGGCGACGTACCCCGCGACTAACGACATCGCCGTGGGGCTGACGAGTGCCCACGCGATAGCAACAATCACCTGTACCACGTCGCCGCTGACTCGGTAGACGAACCGTTTGTGGAAGTCGAGATTTTTCTGAAAGTAGACCATCCCCGGATTCTTGAAGCCCAGAAGGAGCGGGGACAGGGCGATAACTTGAATCAGTGTCGTCGTACTCTGGATGTTGCCGTCCCCGAGGATCTGTGCGATGAACGGCGCGGCGAGGACCAACAGCCCCGAGATGATCGCCCCGCGAGCGATTTCGAGTATCCACACCGTGTTCAGGTGTTCGTCCACGTCCTCGTTTTCGTCTTGGACGAGCGCGGCGTCCAATCCGACGTTTGTGAACTTCTTAATTCCGCTCAGTGCGAGTAGTGCGACCCCAACGAGGCCGATCTGCGTCGGGCCGATGAGACGCGCGAGGACGACGAGCATCGCCAACTGGAGGACGCGACCGAACGCGTTCTGTCCCATCGCCCAGATGGCGCTCTTGACGACGCGTTCTGCAGTCCCACCGCTGGGAACGAGACGACGGAGAAGGGCACGGAGTCGGCTCACCGCCGACCCTCCGAACGCACGCGAGATTCCATACGTCTCTACGAGAGCGGTCCCGAACCTATCGTTATGCCGCCGGTAATGCCCGCTTCTGTCTGCCGTACCGACGCCCGTCTCGTCGTGTTCGGCGCTGGGTTCGGATAATTAGTAAGCGGTGAACAAAGACCCCGTGAGGCAAACTCGGCATCAATGAGTCACGACACGGAGTCCGGTTTGGTTTCGGTAGTCGTTCCGGCGTACGGGCGGCCCGAGTATCTCGACGCCGCGGTCGAGAGCGTCAACGACCAGACGTACGCCCCCATCGAACTCGTCGTCGTTGACGACTGTTCGCCGGACCCAATCGAACCCATCGTTGCGGACGCCGAGACAGACAGTCTCCACCGCGTCCACGTCGTCCGACACGAGGTCAATCGTGGTGCGAACGCCGCGCGCAACACCGGTATCGAAGCCTCACGCGGCGAGTTCGTCGCTTTCCTCGACGACGACGACTACTGGCGGCCTCG
The DNA here is from genome assembly GCF_000172995.2 of Halogeometricum borinquense DSM 11551. Taxonomy (GTDB): domain Archaea; phylum Halobacteriota; class Halobacteria; order Halobacteriales; family Haloferacaceae; genus Halogeometricum; species Halogeometricum borinquense. The sequence goes on along the minus strand of NC_014732.1, from coordinate 21,081 downwards.
GAAGGTCGAAAAACAGGTACGGGCGTTCGAGAACGCGAGCGACGAAGTCGGCTTCGTCTACACCGGACAGGAAAACGTCGCCGACGACGGAACGACGACGAACTATCGCGTTCCCGAGACGCGCGGGTGGGTGACGCACGAATTGTTCCGCGGCGCACCGCTCTGTCCGTTCTCCTCCGTGATGGTGCGTCGGTCCGTCATTGACGAGGTCGGCCTGTTAGATACGCGATTTCCGAGTTGGCAGGACCGTGAGTGGTACCTGCGGGTCTCGGAAGTGTGCGCTTTCGAGACCGTTACGGAACCCCTCGCCGTCCGTCGAGTCGATTCGCACGGCCAGATCAGCGACAACTACGAACAGAAACGAGACGTTTCGTACCCGCTGTTCTTGGAGAAACACCGACCGCTGGCCCGCAAGTACGGCAGACGACACGAAAAGGCCCTCGTCGCGGCGCAGTCGCGTTCGCTTGCCCATGCTGCGCTGGTGAACGGTCAGTACCGCGACGCTGTTCGGTTCCTCCTCCGGAGTATTCGATACGACCCCTCACAAGCCGAGTCGTTCCCCGCTCTCGCAGTCGCTCTCGGTGGTGAACGGGCCGTCAAAGCCGTACAACATGTAAAGCGTTTCCTCGAACGCTTCCGAGGCCGGACAAAGTTCCGGTCTGACACGAACGAAACGAACGTTTGAGGATTCGTTTGAAAGCCGACTCCCGGAGCATTGAGGTCTCGGCTGTCTGTCTCAGAGCGGCCCGGATTCGGTTACTTCGACGGCGGCATCGATCACACGCCGTCGCTCTTCTTCGGCCTCGATTTCGTGGTCTATCACCGACTGTCCGATATCGTACAGTTCCTCGTCGTCTATCGGGTCGCCATCGGCTGTCTCGACCGATTCGCCTTCGGGTCGGCGGGTGTAGCGCCACGACCCACCGTGGGCGACGCGCCAGCCGTCGTTGTTCCGACTGGTGACGATGGGGTGAGCGATAGAGTCGTCGACCGTCTCACCGCGACCCAACCGGGTCAGGAGAGCTGGCAATCCGGCGAGAGAAAACGGTCGCTTGATTCGGTCTTGGGGGTGGTTAGCCACGAAGAGCGGGACGCGAACTGTCTCCTCGTAGAGGGAGCCGTGGCCGTAGTGTCCATCGCGCTCGCCGAACGACTCGCCGTGGTCGGCGTGAACGCAGAGGGCGGTGTCGTCGTCTACCGCTCGCGCGATTCGGTCCACGAACTCGTCGGTAAAGCGAACCGTGTCGTCGTAGGCCCGAAGCAGTCGGTCGTGAAGTAGTCCCGACAACGGAGTATTCTGCTTTGCGCCGCCGAACAACCACGCGTTGGCGGCGTAGGCGGCGGCGGAGGACTGGGACCGATAGCCTTTCGGCGGGAGATACGGCATGTGAACGTCAACCAAGAATATCCACAGGAAGAACGGTTCGTCGCCCTCCCGCGCTTCGTCCAACCAGTCGAGTATCTGGTCGTAGTAGGCGTCCCACGACATGTACATGTCCTGTCCCTGCCACCAGTTGAGCAACTGACTGGTGAGGTCTGAGAAGGTCCCGCCGCGGTCGCCTTTTTCGATGGTGTCGCTGGTCAGATCACCGTCCATGAAGTCCTCGAAGTGGTCGAATCCGGCATCATAGCCGAAGAACCGTGAGGTCCACGGATTCGCGGTGAATCCGGCAGTTCGGTAGCCCATATCTTTGAACTGCTGGGGCAGCGTTCGGCCGGCTTTCAGATTCTGTCGCATCACCGCTTTGCGGTCTTCCGCAGTCGAACGCTCGATTGGGTAGCGCCCGGTGAAGAACGTCGAGGAGGATCCGCTCGTCGCTCCGGCGGGTGCGACGGCGTTCTCGAAGACGAGGCCATCCGCGGCGAGGCGATCCATCGCCGGTGTGAGTCCGTCGTCACTACCGAGGAAACCGCACCGGTCGGTGCGGAAGCTGTCGATAGTGACGAGGACGACATCACGCATGTCAGTCATGCATCGCAGTACCCGCTTTCGGGGTTTTGTTATGCCGCGTGTACCCGTGATGGCCGTCTGGCAACCGGGCGTGAGTGTCGTTGCGCTGCTCGACTGATTTGCCGGTCGCGGTACCCGTAGCCGGTCTATAACAAACCGCGCTGTTCTCCAACGAACGGCTACATTGGTCAGTATGAACACGAACACGAGCGATTCTCTTTCCGAGAGCGACACCCGCGAGGTTTCGCTTCCCGTCCACATCCTTGACCGAATCGAGGGCCGCCTTCCCCGGTCGAACTTCGATACGTCCGACGAGTACGTTGCCTACGTCCTCGAAGAGGTTCTCGCGCGCGTCGAAGACGCGAGCGACGACGAGTACGAATCGGTTGACGAACGGGAGGTCGAGAGTCGCCTCAAATCGCTCGGCTACATGGAATAACGCGTCCGCAAAATAGTGAAGGGGCGTCGAACGTGTTTCTCAGTTCAGTCGTATCATCCCGACTGAGTGCGGGAACTCGACGCGGGTAGGGCGTAGGTGTCCGTGGCTGCGGTGTTACTGCCCGAGGTTCACCACCGCGTCACCGTTGATTTCCATCTTCGTGATGTCGCCGGAGAAGCGGTATCCGTCCTTCCCAGTCTTGACGACACCGGCGATTTTCCCGTCGAACACCTTGTCCTCGACGCTGTCGAGTGAGTTGCTCTCACCCGCGACGGTCAGGTCGGGGGCAGCCTCGATGTCGCCGGAGACGTAGACCGTGTAGGTTCCCGCGGCGTCACTGCCAGTCCCATCGACGACGAGCGTGTTCGGCAGACTGCTGCTGCCGAGCGTCGCGGGGTCAACTTCGTTCCCGTTGACGAAGACTTTCGCGTCCCCGTTCAGCGTGAAGTCCGTAATTTCACCGGCGTAGACGTACTTATCCTCGCCATCGGTGACGGCACCTTCCGCACTCTTCGTCGAGATGTTACCCGAGATGTCGTCCGTCTCGTCCGGAGAGACATCGATATCTTCGGAGACAGTGACCGTGTACGTCGAATTGGTCCCCGTTCCGGAAATGGTGAGCGAGTTCGGCAGGTCGCTGGTCGAATCGCCCTCACCGTACTGGTTCGGGTCGATTTCCTTGCCGTTGACCGTGACCGTCGCGTACTCGGCACCGTCGAACGTAAGGTCGGTGATGCTCCCGGTGTAGTGGAACGCGTCTATTCCGGAGTCGGGACCGACGCGGCCGGAAGCCGTTTGGCCGTCAACCGTATCCTCAAGTCCGCACGCTCCGCGGACGATTTCGCCGTCAACAGTCACGTCGTACGACGCCACGCCGCCGCCGGTACTCTTGACGACGAACCTGTTCGCCGAGAGGAGTTCGGGTGACACCTGCACCGACTTCGACCCGTCGGACGTTTCGATGTAGTAGTTTGCATGCTCGCCGCCGGTCACCGAGAAGTCCGTGACGTAGCCTTCGTACAGGTAGCTATCGACGCCGGATTCCGGGCCGACTCTGTCGGAAACCGTGTTGTTCTCGACGACGCCTTCGGCGTCAGAGGCGGGCTTCATCGTCCCGCTGGTCGAGACGGTGAACTCCGTCTTGCCGCCGCCCGTACTCTCGACTTTGAAGCGGTACGGGAGGTCGTAGCTCGATGAATCGTCCGATCCGCCGGATCCGTCCCCGGTCGAGGGCGTGCCGTCGCTCGGCGTCGAACTCGGCAGGGAAGGGAGCGGACAACTGTCGCTCGACGTGATGGACGAGGTGGAGACGCTCCCGTTCTTGAACGTCGTTGCCCGACCGCCGACGTTGATGTTCGTGTTCTCGACGGTCGATCCGTCACAGTTGTCGAGCAGGACGCCGTCGTTGTTGTTCGATGATTGGATACAGCAGTTGCGGATGACCGAGTTGGGACGGTCCTCGAAGTACATCGCGGCCTTGTCCCACGCGGACCCAGTGACGCTCACGCCGTCGAGTTCCATCTCGATCGGTTCGCCCGCCTCGTTGGTCGGGCTCTGTCCGTAGATGGGGATGACGTGACCGGAGTCACACTGGATACGTGTGTTGCGAATCTTTGCGCCGCCGGTATCGAAGTTGACATAGATCCCGGCGAGCGCCGTCGAAGTGGTGTTTTTGATGATGATGTCACAGTCCTCGATGACGGGACCGGAGAACTGCTTGTCGTTCGTCTGCGCCCAGATTGCCCGGTTGAGCTGGATGGGTTCGCCGTCGTCGTAGGTGGACTCGACTTTCTCGTTGCGGGGGTCCCAGTCTTCCGTGTCCATCACGATGGTACAGTTTCGGACCGTCGAGTCGCGGCCGGCGGCGCGAACTGCCGTGTGGACGACGTTCTTGAAGTATCCGTCCTCGATGAGGTAGGTTCCGTTCCCCTTTCCGGTGTAGATTCCGGATTCGGAGCCGTTGTGAATCTCGATGTTCCGCAGCACCATGTGGCCTTCGTGGCCGCGACCCGACCAGATGTCTAGTGAGGATTTGGGGTAGTGTTGGAACTCTGTCGGACCAGTCCGGTAGAGACCGTCTACGACTGCCGTCCCGTCGGAGTCGGTGACGTTCGCCGCGAACATCTGCGGACCCGTCGGGGTCCAGCCGTCGTACTCGACGTTCTTCAGGACGAAGTTGCGCTTGATGTTCCCGCCCATCCCGACCGTGGTGTCATAGTCGTCCAGTCGGTCGATGGTGAAGTTCTTCAGAACCGCACCGGCGACGTTACCGAAGTTGATCCAGCGCATGCCCTTCCCCTGCGGGGGAACGAACCGAACTTTCGAGCGGTCGTCGGCGATACCGACGATGCCCGTACGGTCTTCAAGGACTTGCTTGCTCGCTATCTTGTACGTCCCCGCGGGGAACTCGATGAGCGTGCCCGGACTGAGTGCGTCTTCGAGTTTGCTGTCGATCCGGTCGTTTCCGTTGGGATCCATTCCGAGGTCATCGACCGCGTTCACCACGCGGTCGAACGTTACGCCTTCGCGTTCGATTGCAGCGGTAGCCGTTGTGGTTGCAGCGCCCGCACCGGCGGCGACAGCAGCAGTCGCAGCACCTAGTTTCAGGGCGTCACGGCGGCCGAGCAGTTTTGTGTCGTCAGATTGGTTCTCAGTGTTTTCAGCGCCCGCGTCGTTCGGGCTGTTTGCAGGTTGTTCTGCCATGGACATCTGTTTAGACTCAGCTTAAGATATTAAATGCATCGATTATTCCATGGCGTATTAGTTAGGAATAATACCAAAAATATAGCGACTTTCATTAGATCTTGAATATCTAATTTTCATCTACATAACCGATTCTAACGGAGCGTTTACTTACCTGTTCCGGCTTCTCCCGGCACATTTGGCATAGTGTGACAAACAGCACGGTGTGTGCGTAGACGGTCTGAAAATGCGTTAATCAAGCATTAACTGCAGATCAGAAGAGATATGCCGACTGTAATTGTCGGTTCGGTCGGCGTCTTACTGCTCGTCGAGAACCGTCCCGTAGAGGCGGTCGTCGTTTGCGCCGATCACGGCGAACGTTTGCTTCGCTGTGTCGTTCCCATCCAGACAAGTGGACCCCGAGAGCGAACTTGCGAGTTGTTCCGTATCAGCGTCGGACAGCAGCGACGACTTGAGACGACGGAGGTTTTTGAGTGTCACGAGACACTGCTCTCCGTCGCTGTTACTCGACACTCGCAGGGGATAGCCCCCTGTGACGACGTTCATGTTGTCGATGACGGTCCCTTCGCAGTTGTTGAGGACGATTCCGTCTACGCCGACACTCGGTAGGTCAATCGTCACGTTCGAAATCTTCGAACCGGGGCGGTCTTCGAGAAGCATCGCAACGGTGTTCGACGCACGACCGGATATTTCGATGTTCTCGAACGTCACCTCCCACGGCTTTTTCGGCTGTTGGGGGCCTGTCGCCGGCTTGTCTACGACGATTGTACGGTAATCCGTATTATTGAAGAAGCGACAATTTCTGACTGTCGCAGCTCCTTGGCTGTGTTCTATCTTTAGGAGGGCTTCTGTCCGCGGCGACGCGTGTGCAATAACCGTACAGTCTTCGACCAGTCCGCCGGTGTAACCGTACTCGCCCGACTGTAGGTGGATTCCTCTTGCTTGGTGCCAGTTCCCCCGGTTTCCGGGAGTCCGGTCGTCCATGTCGATGACGACGGTGGCACCTTTCACCCATGATCCCTCTCCGGCGATTCGGACGCCGTCCCCGAGGTTGTTCTTGAACAACCCGCCTTCGACGCGGACGTTTCCTTGTCCTTTCGAGGCGTAGATACCGTGTTCGCCGCCGTTCTCGATGTGGAGGTTTCGATAGTACACTGTCCCGAGGTGCCCGCGGCCGGTGAATACGGTGATGGCGTTACCGGGGTAGTGTGCGAAGTCCTGCGGTCCTTTGCGGACAAACGTATCGACGACGGCGACGCCGTCGGGCTTCGTTACCTGAACGACGATACCGTTCTCCGCGCCGGACCCGGAGTTCTCCCGCGGGTTCGATCCGGCCTTCTCGACGTTGTACAGTTTGAGTCCATCGTCGACGAGAAAACCCATCCCGATGGACCGGTCGAACTTGCGACCCTGTTGCATGGTGAAGTTCTTGATGAGGATGTCACTCCCGCCATCGACCATTAGCCAGCGGAACGATCGGCCTGTTGGAGGCGTAAACTGCACGGCCCGCCGGTTCGTTCCGATTCCGACGATTCCCCATCTGGAGACGCCTTCGACGTCGTGCCGCCGCTTGACGCGGTACGTGCCCGGCGGAACTTCGATAAGCGTCCCTTCGCGGAGAGTCTGATCTAATGAGTCGTCTATCGCTTCTTCACCGCTCGGATCCCAGCTGAGGTCATCGACCGCGTTCACTACGCGGTCGAACCCGATTCCGTCCCGCATCCTCGGATTTTCATCGGGACTGTCCGACGTTTGCTTGAATGGACCGGGTTTCTCCGGGGTTGCTGTCGGCGTCGTGTCACGCCCGCCGCATCCTGCGAGGGAGGCGACGCCCGCACTTCCGAGGAGACCGAGGAGACGACGACGCGTGAACGTCCGACTGTCGTCGCGTGTCATTCGCCATCGATCCCGGTGGGTCACTCCATATACCCGAGTCCGCGAAGCCGGTCCTCGACCGTCTCGGTGTCCGTCTCCGTTGCTTTTGCACCCTCGCGTTTCGCGTACCGCCCCGTCTGGACGGCGGTCGTCGCCGGTTCGGAGTCGGACCGGAACATCTCTGCGAGAACTCGACCATCCGCCATCTCGGGGATCTCCTGTCCGAGCGAGTGGAGAACTGTCGGTGCCACGTCCACGACCTCGGCGTCTTCGACTGTCGCACCGGAGCGAACGTCGTCACCCCACGCGAAGAAAATGCCTTCCGGCCGATGGTACGCGGCGATATCCGTCGCAGGTTCGACTGCGCGCTCTCCGAGTTTCGGTTCGACGTGATAGCCGTCCTTTGCTTCGACCACGATATCCGGCGCTTCTGGATCATTTGGGAACAGTTCGTCCCCGTCGTGGACGGTGAGCAGTGAGTCTCCCGTTTCGGGGTCCGTCGCCGCTTCGAGAACGCCTATGACCTCGCACTTCGTCCGTTCGACGGCCGTCGGCGGGACGGTCCCCTGTTCGAATCGCTCGGTGTCGTTGATGTAGACGCTTCCGAGGCCGTGGAGGAAGGCGTCCGTCCGGTCGAACTCCACGTCGTACAGTCCGTGACTGCCGGGGATGCGTTCTGCGAAGAAGTCCACAACGGACTTTGGCAGGCTCCGGACTAGCTTTTCGTCCGTGATTCCGACGCTCTTTAGCGCACTCTGCACGCGCGCTTTGTTCAGCCCGATACTCGATAGCGCACCGCGCGTCCCGTCGCTGTCTTTGACGGTTAACAGCCCTTCGTCCGCGAGAATCCGGTTGACACTGATGACTTTCTCGATGGGCGCAAAGCCGTGATCGGAGACCACGTAGAGATTCGAATCGCGCTCCTCACAGTACGCCATTACGTCACCGAGGATTTCGTCGAGTTTCCCGTAGTGCTCACGGAGCGTTTCCTCGTCCCAAATGAGGTGCTGGAGTCTATCGGGAGCGACGTAGACGAAGAAGAACAGTCGCCACGCTTCGTTCTCCATGAGCATCTCCATCAACTGCCGACGACCGTCGAGGACGTTTTCGAGATCCCGAAGGAACTCCGCTTTGCGTCCCGCGTAGTCGCGCCATTTGATGTCGATCTCGTAATCCGGGAGCCGACGGTCGAATTCCGAGCGAAGCGAGTCTGGATTGACGGCCGCACCATCTATCTGCGGTGTCATCATACCGCTGACGATGCCGCTGTCTTCGCCGGGGTCGCTCGTCGGATACGTCATCGGGACGTTGGCGACAACCGACGGAGAGACGAGTTCCCAGAGCGGTGGTTGATCGATGTCCGCGCTGGAGTACGGCGACTGCTTGTACGCGGCATTGAGTTTCATGAACTCGTACAGTCCGTGCTTGTCGGGCCACGTCCCCGTTGCGATGGAGGGCCATGCGACGGGCGTGTTCGCGGGAACCGTACTCCGGAGCGGGCCCGACGCTCCCTCGTTCAGGAGGCGTTCGAAGTTCGGTAACTCGCCGTCGTCCACGAGGCGTTCGAGGAGTCCCCACGGAACTCCGTCGAGGCCCAAGACGAACGCTCGGCGAGTTTCATCATACGTATCGTTCACCGAGTCTGTCTCGTCTCGGTTAACGCTTAGTTATGGGCTGTATTCCAGGTTAGGGTATGCTTCACGCCGGTTTCACTGCCGTTCGAACGTCTACGGTCAGGGTGTTTATGGCCGACCAATCAAGATAGTTATTGCTGATCCGAGGCCGCACTCGTCGGTCGCCGTCGTCTGTCAGTGCGCGAGTTCGCGGTAGAGGTCGTCGAGTCGCTCGGTGGCGACGGCCCACGAATAGTTTTGTTCGACTCGCTCCCGACTCGTCTGTGCCATCTGTTCGACGCGCTCTGGGTCGTGAACGAGGTCTGACAGCGTCGCCGCCAGCGCCGTCGCGTTGCCCGGTTCGACGAGGACGCCGTTGTCATCGTTGATGAGGCTGGGGATCGCACCGACCGTCGTCGAGACGAGCACGTTCCCGCCCGCCATCGCCTCTAACAGTGCGATGGGGAGATTTTCGGCGTACGTGGGTAGCACGAACATTGAGCTATCGTTCAAGATTTCACGTTTCCGCTCCTCGGAGACGTATCCTTCGTAGCTCACCCGTTCGTGTCGCTCCGCGATATCTGCTGCGAGGTGCGACAGCGGACCGCTCCCGCCGATAGTGACACGGCAGTTCTCGTCGTTCCGCATCAGCGTGTCTACGGCCTCGACGAGCTCTTTGATGCCCTTGCGTTCGATATGGTTCGAAATAAAGACGAGATGCGGCGGCGACGCATCGTATCGCGGGTCGTACTCGTCGGGATCGACGGCGTTCGGGAGGACGGTTATTTTCTCCTCTGCGGCCCGGACGCCGACGATGTCTCGCCAGTAGTCCGAGAGGACGATGACTCTGTCACACTGCGAGAAAACGACCGACTGAAAGAGGCGAACCGGCTTCGACTCCGTCTGCATGAACGAGTCGAACGACGACCCGTGGATATGGAGGACGACGGGGACGCGCCAGATTGTAGACGCGAGGAGAACGTACAGACCCGACTGGTAGAACGAGTTCCAGTGACTGGAGTGGACGTGAACCACGTCCGGTCGGCGTCTGAACGGGAAGCGAAGTATCTGCACGAACGCGAGGAGTATCGCCACGGCAAACGCTCGGATCGAGTCGCTCGTCGGGACGGAAACGTCGTAGGTTCGAGCGGAGACGCTCCGAGGGAGGCGACGGCGTTGCTCTTGGATATACTGCGCGATACCACCGGTCGTACCGGCTGGTCCAACTAACAGAACGTCTGTCGCCCGCATTATAGACCAACTGGTGTCTCTTGAAGATATAGTAATGAGGCAGTTACACGGTACTGTGCTGAAACTCACTGCGGCTACTGTCGCGCCTGCACGACATCACAGAGGTGCGTGTACGACGATGGCCGTCGAATAAATACTCCGTTGCAGACCCTACGAGAGGTGAAACGGAGACGACTCACCCCGTTTAAAAGCAAGTTAACTGGTCGTTTTCTCAGGCGGTTCCAGTGAGTTCCCGCGCTGATTGACGTAGTAGGCGTCGAACCCACCGTTCGTGTGGATCTGTGAGATTCGCGGATTCGCCCCCGTCCGTGATGCGTTCGAAGTCTGCTTCTTGGTATCGAAGCGACCGAAACGCGTCCAACTCGCGGTCTTTGTCTTTTTCGGATACCACGAGATAGTAAAACGGCTGCTCCGAATACGAGTACTGCCTGAACTGCGTCACGTTCTCTGCACTGTTGAACTGCTCTCCAGACAGCGTCCACATCAGACGGGGGTCGAAGTCGTCGTTCAGTGCGTCGCTGAAGCGCCCCGGACCTGATCGAATGCCCGCCACGGCGGCCCCTTCCGCCCGGTGTTCGAAGGTGGTGTCGTAGCCGACGAACTGCTGTTCGGGGCTTTGCGGCGAGGGGTTGTAGATGTACGGCGAGGGGAAGTACGCTGCGAGCGAGAGACACAGCACAGCCACGGTGAGTACCGCGACGATAGCCTTCCTCCGTCCTCTAATTGTGTCTTGGAGCGTATCAGAGAGGTGATAGAGCGCGATTGCGCCGACGATACCGACGAGAACCATGGCGAATCCGAGGTGCCGGAAGAAGTACCCTGACACGTCGCCGATGAACTGCACGGCGAAAAACGGTCCGAGCGTCAGCGCAGAGAAGCCGATGTAGGTCACGGCCATGTCGCTGTCGGATCGATTCTGGATCATCCCGAACACTAGCGCGGCCACCAAACCGGCCGCCAAGGCGATGTACAGCGCGTTGACTGCGAACAGTTTGACGAACAGTTCGACGAGGCTGACACCGATTGCTTGTGCTGAACCCCCGCGCTCTGCGGCGACCTGTCCTGCACCGGTTCCAGTCGTCAGAAACGCCTGTGCGGACAGGTAGACGTTGTTCAGCAGCGTGAACGTCTGCTGGTACTGCGTCGCCCACACCCCGAGGAGGACCGTGAGGAAGATGACCTGTCCGAGTATCAGTCGATGGCGTTGCCCGCCGTCCGCCGCCGCTGGCTGCGTTACACGGACGCGACGGCGCCACGCGACACCGACCGCGAGTACGGTTCCCATGAATATGAGGACGTTCACCGCTACCTGCGGATGATAGAACACGTTCGCCGCCAGCGCGATTGGTAAGACGAGGCTGGTTGCTGCGGTCCAACTCGGAAGCGATACGTCTTCTGCGTCACGAGTGAGATGCTTGAACAGTAAGTAGAGAACAAACGGGAAGTACAGCGTCGTCAGCGTGTACGTGTGGAAGTGCGAGTGTGTACTGATGTTGTTGATCGGCAGCATCAGCATGGCCGTGAACGCCGCGATGATGACCGCACGTGAGTCACGCACGACTACCCACACGGCCAAGGGGACGAAAAGCAACGTCAGCACCGACATCGTAAGCATCGCGTACATCATTCCCCACCTGACCGGGACGCCCATCGTCTGTGAGAGGAACACACCGAGTGAGTGCCCGCCGGGATAGATGAGGTCGAAGAATCCGAACTCGGGACCGAGCATCTGCTTTGCCCAGCCGAGATGTGTCAGTGCGTCGCCCGACCCGAAGAAGTAGTATCCTCGGAAAAGCGGGAGTGCGAGGAACGATACCGTACTCAGGCCTGTGAGGCTGACACCGGTGATTCGACCGAGATCGCGGTCGAACAGTGCCACGACAGTACCGATGGTTGCTGCGCCAATGATACCGACCCAGAATGCGGGCGGCGTCGCCGCGTACACTGACACTTCGTATCCGGTCGCAGGGTCCGCCCGTGCTGTAAGGACGCCACCGGCAAGGCCGAGGAATCCGACGACGAGGAGTACTCTCGTCCAGCGTGGGGACGTCGAGTCAGCGTGTTGGCTCTGTGAGGGAGACACGGTTGTCAGCCCCCCGGTTGCGACTGCCGCGCTGGTTTATCTTTGCGTCCTGTGCGGACTGCTCGGAGAACGAACATCACGCTTTGTGTGAACGTTGAAGACATCTTTGGTTATTAGCAGTGTAACACACCGAGGCGGTAGAATGGGTCTGTGGTACGGTTCGGTGGCCTTCGTTTCGGGAGTCGCTATCGTTTCGGGCGCGACGATAGCGAGAGACAACTGAATCTCTACTGGCACACCGATGCTGGGGTGATGATGATTGTTTCGGCGGCTAACCAGACACCCGTTCCATTGTGCGGGTGTTTCATCCCGTATAACCATACCTTTCCCCAGTGTTCACCGTAATGTGTACGGGCGCGACGGGTCGCGGCGCAGAGTTCGGTCGCACAGGGGTCCGTGTTGACCGCCGCTGACCGACTGTCGAAACGAGATGCGGTCTGAGTAGTGTTCATGCAAGGATACGACCGCGGTCGATTACCGCAACGAGGGGACGAGGACAGCTATAAAAACGGGACGATGGAAGTCATCTTCACGACCGGGGACAGCCACGTCCGCACACTTCGAGAGTATCCACCCACCGACTCGCTTTCACCCCCAACCCCCGCTATCGACGCGCTCTCAACCGCAACTCCAGCTATCGACTCGCTCTCACTCACAACTCCAGCTAACGACGCATTCGACGAATCGGTTTCAACTGCAACGTCCCGCGGTGTGAACACGGACGTGGCCTCCTTGCCGGACGCCTCCGCGTTCTCTACTCCGGACGGGATGACGGGCGAGTAATCGACATGCAGTCCGAGTCGGACACCGGACCGGATTCCGAACCGCAGAGCGTGGTGGACAACTCGGAAGCACCCGCCGACGAGACGCCCTGCATCGGCAGAGCCGAACGGTTATCCGGTGTGTACCGGCACTTAGTCGAGACGGGATTCGACAGCGTCCAGGCTACCGAACCGGCAATTTCGGTCGTCGTCGTGACGTTTCAGACTAGCAGGAACGCGTTCGACTCCGTCCTCACCGCAATCGAAGCACAGACCGACGACGCGTTCGAACTTGTCGTGGTGAACAACGGCGTCGATTGGGATATCGAGTCGAGACTCCACGACCTTGACTGTGGGACGGCGTACGTCGAACTCATCCGGAACTGCGGCGTCACGATTGCGCGAAATCTCGGTGCGGAACTCGCCCTTTCCGACCTCCTGTTGTTTCTTGATGACGATGCCGTTCCGGAGGAGAATTTCGTTGCGGCGCACCGCTGCGCACACGACGATTCGGACGTTGTCGCCGTACGCGGTCGCATCTTTCCCCAATCGAAGACGTTCTACAACCGGCTTCAGCGCTGGTACGACCTCGGTGATCGGACGCTTCCGTATCTTCTGAACATTGAGGGGAACACCTCCATCGACCGCGAGGCGTACCGCTCGGTTTCGGGATTCGACGAGAAGCTCGGCGGACGTGCGGGACACGAGGGTATCGACCTCACGTATCGGCTCATCCGTACTGGGTATGACCGCGACCAGATCGTTTACTGCCCGGACGCCGTTATCTATCACGACTACGCGACGAGTCTCTCCGGCTACATCCGCAAACGCATCGTCAGTCGTCGGTACCGAAAGCGACTCACGAATCGACGGCCCGAACTGTTCGAGTTCGCCCGAACGTACTCGCCGCCGGACGATGTCACGAGAAACAAGTCTCCGCTCGACCATCTCGTCCATCTTGCACTTGACGGCGTCATCCGTCTCGGCTGTCGGGCGGTTGAGGTACGCGACACGATCCGCAGCCAGTTCCTGAACGGGTAGCAGAGCTGCTTTTTCGATCAGCTGACCAACTCGGTCAGTTCCCACCGGAGTCCGGAGAGGTCCCATCGAACGTACTGCTCCTCTTTATGCGCACGCACACGAGGAAGTCGATATCTGTCAGCGGCTTCGATGTCAATCAGGACCCCGTGCTGAGAGGTAACCGCCAATCTGTGTGATTCTTCCACTACTGACACCGCTTCGCCTGAGTACCGGCCGTACGGGTAACAGAAACGGTCAACGTCTACGCCCAATCGCTCTTCGAGTACGTCTCTCGCACCGACGATTTCGTACTCCAGCGTCTCCCGGTCGTGGATGCGGCCGAGGTCCGGGTGCGTCCGCGTGTGGGTGCCGACGGTGACGAGCGGGTCCGCCGCAACCTCGTTCAGCCGGTCCCACGACATCATACTCGGACCGCGGACGGTCTCTCCGTCGAATAACGACGGATCGTTGAACGATTCGTGGTCGATTGGTGACCGCGCGAATCGATACGCGTAGTCGTCGGGACAACCGCCGACGAACTCGACTGGGACGAACAGCGTCGCCGGGACGTTGTACTCGCGGAGTAGCGGGAGGACGTTCTCGTAGAAGTCGTCGTACGCGTCGTCGAACGTGAGTGCAACGCGTTTTCCACCGTAGGAGTCGAGGACTGCGGGCAGGTCACCTACCGTGAAGTGTTCGGTAATGTAGTCGAGGTCACGACGAAATCGGTCGGTGGAGATGTTTCCGTAACCCGCAGGCTCACCGACAGCGTGGTACGCAAGGACGGCGTTTGCCTCGTCCGGGTACAGATGCGAGACGTTCGTCGCACCGTCGAGTCGAGCGAGCGCCTCGAATCCGGCACGGGCAAGCCGTCTCGTCAGACTGGCATCGGTCATTTACGACTCTCGCGTTCCCCACAGGAAGTGACCACCGTCCCACTCGGCGAGACGCTCGACGTGCAATCCAGACGATTCGAGGATGTCCCGTATCTCCTCACCCTCGTCGCCGCGGGTGAAGTGCTTCTCGTAGACGTTGACACAGACGATACGGCAACCGAGGAGACTGCGTTGAAGCCCGCGCAGGACGTTGAGTTCGGCCCCTTGTACGTCTACTTTCAACACTGTCGGTGCCGGGACACCGTCGGTGACCAGCGAGTCACCGCAGTCAGTCTGTACGGTGGTTCGTCGGCGGCTGGAGAGACCGTTGAGAGTACCGAACGCACCTGCGCCGCTCGGGCTGTTGACGCCGAGTTCGGCTCGTCTGCTCTCGTCGTCGAGAGCGAGTTGTCGAACTGTCGCGTCACGCCCGTTCCGTTTGAGGTTCTCTCGGAGTTGTTCGGCGTTTTCGGGAAGGGGTTCGATAGCGATGACGGTGCCTGCGGGGACCTGTCCCGCGGCCAGGACGCTGAACACACCGACGTGCGCGCCGACATCCCAGACCACGTCGTCGTCGCGGAGGCTCCGTACGAAGTGTTGGAGAACCAGCCTGTCGGGGTCGGTCCGGTACTTCGACAAACTCTCGTACTCGAACCGTGTCGAGATGCGGAAGCGCCACTCCTCGCCATTGATGCGAAACACCGCTTCGTCCGGAAGCAACGGACCTGTCATGCGATTCATCACGTCAGAGAACACACTGTCGAAACCGAGCAGTCTGACAGCGTCAGCGACCGCCGTTCCGGTAACTCGGCTGACGACGGCCTCCTTCGTCATGCTTGCACTCTCCCGAACGCGCGGACGGATTCCGATGTCGGGCGTCAGAGACATCTCAAGCCACGTTGAACCACGCGTCCACACTCGGTTCGACGTAGGATTTTCCGACGATGTCGAGTCGCCCATCACCGTCTAAATCCACGAGTTTCGCCTCGTGCGTCGGGACGCCTTCGACGATCACTTCCTCCTCGAACGTGCCGTCCCCACGGTTCCAGAAGACGAACTGCCGCGGGTTGTGCCCCGATTCGAGGCCCATCTCGGCAACGTACACGTCCGGGCTCCCGTTGCCGTCCAAATCCGCGAGTTGGAGCGAGTGAGGATTCGATAGGTCGTCATGCAGAATCGTCGGTGTCCACCCCGGCGGATCGAACACGCCGAGACGTGCGCGTCTGTCGCCCTGATACGGGAGGTCTCCCTCAGTGACGATCACCTCGCTCTCGCCGTCGCCGTCAACGTCTGCGGCGACGACGCGCGTCCAGTCCCATCCGGTGGCGATGCGCTCTCGCGTCCACGATCCGTCGTCTTCGCGGTGGAACACGTTCGGCCCGGCGAGAATTTCGACGGTCCCATCGCCGTCGATGTCGCCGACTTGGACGCCCTCGACGTTGATGTTGTCGGCGACGACGTGGCGGTTGGCAACCGGCCACGGTTCGCGCCGGGGATCTGCGGGCACGTCGTAGTAGAAGATCACTTCGCTTTCCTGTGATAACGCGATCACTTCGCTCTCGCCGTCGCCGTCTACGTCCGCGACGGCGACGTCGTGGTACTTCTCGAAGTCGTCGGTGACGAGGCGGCGCGTCCACGACTCGCGCGGGTCGTCGGGTTGCTCGAACCAGTAGAGGTCGTACTGGTTGAGGTTCTGTCCGGCGACGAGGTCTACCGTCCCTGTCCCCGTGATGTCCCCGAGGGCACCGCCGACCGAGAGGTCCGGCGCGCGGGCCACGTCGTGTCGTTCCCATCCGGGGTTCTCGTACCAGAACACGTTCCGCTCGTGACGATGAATCGCCTCGCGCGTCCCCGGCAGTTTGCGCAGGTCTATCTCCTTGCCGAGGACGGGCAGCGTGACGGGATACTCGCCGCCGAGCGCGCCGACGAGAACGTCTGGGCGACCGTTTCCCGTCAGATCAGTCGTGAGGCAGAAACTCATTCGACCGCACGGTGGCGAATCGTCGAGGCGACGGTGCTGAAGTTCCATACACCAAGTGACCCCCGAGACCCGGATTGTAATAGTGCGATTAACCGATTTCGGGTATCGTACCGGCTATCGCGGCGACTCGATGCGCGCGGACCCGGCCAACTCTGCACTGTCTGTGTCATCGTCTCCGCAGAGGCGACCGAGCAGGGCCGCGCCGTCGTCGATAGTCCGGTGCGGGTCGTCCGGGTCGTCGTGTTCGTAGACCAGCCACTCGGTGCCGCTTTTGCGTGCCGCGTGGGCGACGGCGTCGAAATCTACGTCGCCCTCTCCGGGGTCGGCGTTGTCGTACGTTCCGAATCGACCTGTCGCTGCTACATCGCGGACGTGGATGCAGGGAATCCGTCCAGCGGCGAGTTCGACCGCCGCCGCAGGATCGAATCCGGCGGCGGTGACTTCACCCACGTCCACCTCGAAGCACACGTCTTCCGGCGTCGTTCGGGCGAGGAGGTTCCAAAACCCGGATTCGCTCGGAACCTCTGCGAGATCAGCGCGGGGGTCCGCACGGCGGAGACGGGCGAGCGCCTGTGCGCCGATGTTGGCGACGCCCTGCGGGACCGGTGTTTGGTCGAACACCGTGCCGACGGCTTCCGGGAACATCGGATACAGGTCGTGACGCATCGTATGGTAACCGAGGCGCACGCCGTGTGCGTCGAGTTCGTGGGCCACATCCGTGAGACGGTACGAGAGCGACCGAACGGCCCACCGCGTCTGGAAGTGCCGCGGCGAGATGTGGGGAACGATTACTCGGTCACAACCGACCGTCTCCAAGCGCTCAAGCAAGTCGTTCGCTCCCTCGACGGCTTCTTCCACCGCTGAGAGGTCGGCGTGGGCGGCGACCGGGACGACACCCGTCTCCGCGAGTGCGTCGGCAACGGCTTCGGGGTCTTCTTCGAAGAACCGATTTGCGAACTCGACGCCTTCGAACCCGGCGTTCGAGACGCGCCGAATCACGTCGGGGAGCGGTTCGGGTAGCTCCCGGACGCTGTACAACTGTATCGCTGGACGTGGCGCACGCTCCATACTCCCGAGGTGTCCTCTTCGAGTCATTGTAATGCATCTGTTAAGGCCACAAGCGCGACCACAACCACTGAACTGTGTCTCCGCCCTCCATCGTTCGGCGTGGCCAACCGTTATGACGCGTATACTCAACGACCGGACACTCGTACGCTCCTGTGTGACATTTAGAATCGGATTCGTCGGCACCGGCGACCCCGACGGTGACGGCTTTGCCATGGCGTACCGCCACGCTGCGGGCTACGAACGACTCGACGACTGCGAACCCGTCGCTTGCGCGGACATCGTTCCCGAGAACGCGGCCGCGTTTGCGGCCGCGTACGACATTGACGACGCTAACGTCTACGAGAAATACGAGGAGATGCTCTCTGAGACGGAACCGGACGTAGTGAGCGTCTGCGTCCCGCCCGATACTCACGCTGACATCGTTGTCGATATCGCCCAGAGTGGCGTTGTGGAAGCCATCCACTGCGAGAAGCCGCTGGCCCTGACGTGGGGCGATGCAAAGCGCATGGTCGAAGAGTGCGAGGCCGAGGGTGTTGCGCTCACGATCAACCACCAGCAACGCTTCGGGAAACCCTACCGGCGGGCGAAGGCGCTCTTGGACGACGGAAGGATCGGCGAGCTACGGCGTATCGAGTTCCGTGAGGAGCATCTATACGATACGGGAACGCACGCGTTCGATCTCGCCAACTTCTACAACGACATCGAACCCGTCGAATGGGTTCTCGCACAGATCGACTACACCAACGAGAACGTGCTGTTCGGAGCACACAACGAGAATCAGGCTATCGCACAGTGGCGGTACGAGAACGGGGTCTACGGACTCGCTTCGACGGGTCGCGGAGAGGCGTTTTGTGGCGACGCCCTGTTCCGTCTTCTCGGCACGAAGGGCGTCATCGAGGTGCGCGACGACGGAACGCTCGCGTACCGCCGCGACGGGAAGTCGTGGAAGACGGTCGATACCGGAACTGACGGCCGCTACCGACCGAAACCGGGGAAGATCCGCGCCGGAACCCGACTTGTCGCCCGCCGAATCTCCCCGCGCCTCGCCAGCCATCTCGACTCTACGACGTACACCGAACGCGCCATCGAGGAGCTCATTCGTGCGTTACGCGACGGCGAGGAGTCGGAGTTGAATGGCCGTGACGCACTCGCCGCGGACGAACTTATCTTCGCGGCGTGGGAGTCCTCGCGTCGCCGCGGACGCGTCGAACTGCCGTTGGATGTCGAGGACAACGCGTTGGAATCGATGGTCGAGGAGGAAACAGTCGATCCCGAGGCAATGGATCGAAGCGCCGCCACGGATGAGTCTGCAACGACGGCGACGCGGGGGCGACTGGGGTCGATTCGCGCTCGACTTGTCGGCCTCGTCGGGCGATAGCTACCTCGTTGCGGGAGTCAGATCAGCCCGAACGGTTCGTTTCCTCCAGTGCAGTTGGGACCCACGACGGTCGCTCAACGGTCACTGACTCGTTGGATCGCACCCGGTACGTTTCGGTTACCTTGACGTTCGTCCCGTCAAGCGTGCCCTCGTAACGGAGTGTGTACGTCCGGACGACGCCGTGGGGTGTCACGGTAGCGGTGAACGATGTGTTCGAGATGTTCTTGGTACCGACGCGCCGCAGTTTCGTCTCGACCGGTCCCGTTCCGAGCAGATGAACGAGCGGCTGGCCATCCGTCGTCGTTCCCGTCGTTCGCGTCTCTATCTTCGTAAACAGGGCGAGTAGCCGTGATCGCGTCACCTCCCGTACGAAGTTATCTTGCTCTCTGAAGAACCGCTGTTCTTCGTCGTCTCTGACAACGATCACGGAAGTCGTACTGTTCGCCCACATCTCGTACGCTGTACCCGAGAGCAGTCTCGATGACTGGCCGCGGACGCGTTGCAGCATGTGGTACCGGTTGTTGTCCGTTCCGTGCCGGGTCGTCCGCACCTGCCGAGCGTGACTGCCGTTGGGATACTCGACGGTGACGGTGTGGTTCGATACGTACGAGCTGTTGGCCGTTTGCGTGTGGTGTGCGCTGACGAGCGCGATAGCGTCTGTGACGCCATGATCAGTGACTCCGGGCGGGTTCGAAACTGACTCGTCTGGCGTCGGTGTCGATTCAGGCTCCTGCGCACCGATTTCACCGAACGCGCCGTTACAGCCTGCGAGGAGGACTAATACGGCGACTGTGATGTGGAGGGCTGTCCGAGCCATGTATCAAATCAGCAACTAATACACATAATTTTTCGGGTCCGCGCGATCGGTGGCGGGAAAACGGGTGACTCAGTTGACTCTCTCGTTCAGCAAGTCTGCAGTCAGATCGGCAACTTCGCGTCGGACGCGACGAGCGCGGGTTCGGTCGGGATGTGCGTCACGGTCGGAGATGGACGTCACGTAGTCGAGGATGTCTTCGGCGTCACGCGAGTGGAATATCTCGCCCGCGTCGATCAGCGCCCGGTCTACGGAGATGCGCGTACTCGGGAAAAACGATACCGCGGGTGTTTCCATACGGGCCGCTTCACGCGCCATCGTTCCCGATCCGGTCAGTACGCACCGTGCGTGCCACGAAAGTTCCAATCCCGAGAGCGGGTTGTCGGGGATGTAGATTCGCTCTGCTGGCAATCCGTCGGCAAACGAGCGGTCGTTCTCTTCGCGGGGGAGATAGACCACGTTCACACCGCGTTCGACGGCTCCAGCGAGAATGTCGGGGACGAGGGACCCGTTCGCGTCTACGTACGTCGCAGACAGGGCCTCGGGCCGAACGACGATGAACTCCTCGCTGTCGAACGGGAGTTCGTCGAGGAACGTGGGGTCGGGATCGAAGGCGGCCACGTATACGTCCTCTTTGTACCCGCTGTACGTGTGGACGCTGTCCGGATCCGCTCCTCGCTCTGTGAGTACCTCGGACTGGAACGCTTCCGGGACGACGTTATGCGTCGCCTGCGCCTCTAGTCTGTGGTACAGTTCCTCCGCCTTCAGTCCGTCCACGTAGGCGCAGATGTCGTTATCCGTGAAGTGGATCGACGGCATTCCGCGCGCTTTCGCCGCGAGGACGCACATCGCGTTCCGAGAGGAGAGCGCGACATCCGCCTTCGGTGCTTTGACAGCCAGTTGTGCGGTTCGCAGCGGTATCCCTAGCTTGCGGAGGTGTGGGTTCTCGTAGTCCTTTCCGAGTGTCTGAAACTCGTAGCCGACCTGTCGAGCGAGCGGAACCGTTTCGGTTTTCTCTCGCACGGTCACCGTTGTCTTGACGTTGGTGAGCGAGTCGGTCAGTGCCTTGAAGAAAAACGGGTGGGACGGACTGGCGAGGTCAACCCACACGTCGATAGCCCGTCCAGCGTCGTGTGTTGTCTCTGACTGCTCAGCATCGTTGGCGGCGAACGTCGCTCGACTCACAGTTGTTCACCGCCTGTCGATTGGGAGGTCGTACGAAGGCCACCGGTCGTGCGGAGGCTATCGGATGCGCTCGTCATCTATCGA